>JAFXAJ010000074.1 GCA_017517145.1 Ruminococcus sp. | reverse complement strand
AGTGTATTGCACATAGAATCCCCAACAACGCTTACTACACGAAGTATATAAGTAAACGCAAGTGCAGTGACAAAAAGAGTTATTAAAAGCTGTTCTGCAAATCCAAGAAATGATTTAAAAAACTTTTTCAGCATCATCCCTTATGTGAGCCGATGAGTATATCGAATTCCTCAATGGGAGAATACTTTATAATAGCCTTGCCGTATATCTGGTCTTTTTTGACAAAACCAACGCTTCTTGCACGGCTGTCAGTGGAGTGATTTCGGTTGTCACCCATAACAAAATAGTATCCTTCAGGAACAGTTACAGGGTATTTATCACCAAAAGCACCGCTATCATTTGTTGTAGAACCGGAAGCAATATATGGCTCATCAAGAACTTCGCCATCAACAATGACCTGACCGTCACGAAGCTCAATAGTCTGACCACCCACTGCAATTACACGCTTAATGATACATTCATTTATGGGAGGGTCGTACTGCGGCTCACAGACATTGCCATTTTCGTCAAGAAGATAGTTCTTATCTTTGTCGATTACGAGAATATCGCCGTATTTCACATCAAAAAATACAGTGTTCATGAAAACCTTATCTGTTTCACCCTTCTGCTCACGTTCACCGGTATAGTTTTCGTTAAGAGTAGGATACATAGACTGACCGACAATATCCACAGGATGAAGGACATAAGTAAATAACATTACAATAATAAATACTGTAATTATTGTTGACTCAATTATCTCCACACAGTCACGGAAAAATGTCTTTCTTTTGTTTTCAGAAGTATTCTCTGTATTTGAAGGACTTTCCTCCGTCTCATTTATAACAACTTTCTCCATATTCTCGTCCATTGCTGCACCTCTCAATTCTGTATAAATAAATCAGATAACTTTCCAAATAGCAAAAAAGGGACATGAAGTCCCGATGGATAGGAGCCGAACCGTCGGAACATACCGACGGTAACGGACTCAAACACATTCTTAGCGAATCTGCTCCTTAACCTTAGCAGCCTTACCAACTCTGTCTCTGAGGTAGTAGAGCTTAGCACGGCGAACTTTACCGTGTCTGATAACCTCTACCTTGTCAACAGCAGGTGAGTGAACAGGGAAAACTCTTTCGATACCGCAGCCGTGAGCTACACGTCTTACAGTGAAAGTCTCGCTGATGCCGCCGTGCTTCTTAGCAATAACTGTGCCCTCGAAGATCTGAATACGGCTCTTTTCACCTTCCTGAATACGAACGTGAACCTTTACAGTGTCACCAACGTTGAACTGAGGTGCGTTTTCCTTCATACTTGATTCGCTGATTAATTTGAGTGCATCCATTTTAAAATCCTCCTAAAATTTCCGAACATTCTTGCCCCTCCCGAAGAATACGTTTCAGCTTAACGCAGACACAGGAAAAATAGTCACGCCCTAAGACGGCTTGTACTGTCACCAACGAGTACTTCAAGGCAGCGGACTGCTCGATTTAATGTCTTTCGGCATTAACCCTCATCTGCAAAAACACAGACGGATTACAAATGCTTTATAATTATACCATACTTTTTTTGAAAATGCAAGTGTTTTCAAGAAAATTTTTCATTATTTTCACATAAAATTCCTGTACGGCGGATATTTACCATTTCAAAGGGAATTTCGCAGGATTTTTTCAACGCTTCTGTGAAAAGCGTCGGATTATAATTCGTTTTTGTACCTGCTGGAAGCCTCATTGCAATCCTGACAGCACCCTCTGCTATTTCCAGTTTTACAATTTCAGTGTCTGGTTTCAGATCAACTGTTTTTATTCCCTTTTTGGTTTTCTTCTCTATAAGTATTTCAGGAGCTGAAAGCAATTCTTCTACTGCCTTATACATCCCCTGCACATCATCGCTTTTCAGCTCAAATTCGTATTCCGCCTTTGCTATGGCAGTAATTTTCTTTATCTGGGGAGCAATCGCAACAATTCCCATACCTTCCGGCATAACCTCGTTGAGTCTGTCCTTTATTACATCAAGAGACATATTGTCATCAGTAATGTTGAAATCCATTATCTCACAGCTGCTCTCAAATCCAAGAGAAAGTGCAAGAGCAAAGCTGTAATAGGGATGGGGGTTAAATCCCTCGGTATACCACACAGGCAGCTTTGAACGGCGGAAAATCCTCAGCATACAACGGTTAAGGTCAAGATGCGATATATATTTTGCTCTGCCTGACTTTTCAAATGTTGCACGAAGTCTTAACAAAAACAATCCCTCCCTGCTGCTTTATTCACACCGCATCCCGAACATTTCTGGCGGCAATTTGGTGTCGTAACGGCTGTGTGTGCCGTTTTGTTTTCACGGATGAAAAATTCCTTTGTAACCATGTAGTCAAGATGATCCCAAGGCAGTATTTCGTCATATTCAGCTTTTCTGTTTGCATAGAAAGCAGGGTCAACACCGCATTTTTCAAAGGCTTCAAGCCATGTACCGAATTTGAAATGCTCGCTCCAGCTGTCAAATCTGCATCCCATCTGCCATGCCGTATAAACAACATCGCACAATCTTCTGTCGCCTTTTGCAAGGACAGCCTCCAGCTGACTTACATCAGAGTCATGATAGCTGACTTTGATTTTCTTTGACTTTACGGAATCAAGCAGTAATTTCTGTTTTCTTTCAATTTCCGCACGGGTATCCTGCGGCTCAAACTGGAACGGCGTGAAGGGCTTAGGCACAAATGTGGCACAGCTGACAGAAATCTGCGGACTTCTTCCCTTAGGGCGATTTTCAATACTGTAATACAGGTCAAGGATACGCTGTGCAAGCTCAGCAATTCCTATAATATCCTCATCTGTTTCCGTAGGAAGTCCCATCATGAAATAAAGCTTGACACTGCTGTAACCGCCCTCAAAGGCAATTTTGCAGGTACTCATAATTTCTTCTTCAGTAACATTTTTATTGATTACATCACGGAGACGCTGAGTTCCGCCCTCTGCCGCAAATGTCAAACCGCTTTTGCGGACTTTTTTAATTTTTTCCAGAAGTTCTTCCGTGAAATTATCCACACGGAGAGAGGGCAGCGAAAGATTTATACGCTCAGCTGCGGTATAGTCGATCAGCTTTGTAAGCATTTCATCAATCTGTGAATGGTCACTTGTACTGAGAGATGCAAGAGATACTTCGTCATAGCCTGTATTCTCGCAAAGGCATTTTGTTTCATTATATATAGTATCAGGAGATTTCTCACGGAAAGGTCTGTATATAAATCCTGCCTGACAGAATCGGCAGCCACGGATACAGCCACGAAGCACCTCGACTGATACACGGTCATGGACAATTTCCGTAAAGGGAACGACAAAGTTTTCAGGATAAAATACATTGTCAAAATCCTTGATTATGCGCTTTGTAATCTTAGTCGGTGCATTGTCCGTCACTGTCATTTTTTCAATAGTGCCGTCTGCTTTATAGCTGAAATTGTAGAAACGAGGCACGTAAATTCCCTCAATCTGAGCTGCTTTTCGGAGGAATTCAAGTCTGTCCGCACCCTGTTTTTTCATCTCATTGAATAATTCCATCAGCTCAAGATTAACTTCTTCGCCCTCGCCAAGAATAAACAAATCAAAAAAATCTGCAAGGGGCTCGGGATTACACACACAGGGTCCGCCCGCAGCAACTATCTGAGTCAGCTCAGAAGTTCTGTCTTTTGCAAATATGGGAATACCTGCAAGGTCAAGCATATTCAGCACATTAGTGTATGAAAGCTCATACTGCATGGTAAAGCCTATAAAATCAAAATCCCTGACAGGCTCAAGGGATTCAAGAGAATAAAGCGGAATGTCATTCTCACGCATTATTTTCTCAAAATCCACATCGGGTGCATAGCAGCGTTCACAGCGGAAATTCTCCCTTGAATTTATCAGGGAATAGAGAATTTTCATGCCTATATGCGACATACCTATATCGTATGTATCAGGGAAACAAAAGGCAAAGCTGACATCTGTTGAAGCCTTGTCCTTTACGATACTTCCCACCTCCCCACCGATATAGCGTGAGGGCTTCTGCACCTCCATAAGATGCTTTTCAATTTTTTCTTTCAGGTTCATTCCAGATTCTCCTTGTCGAAGCTGACAGGGAGAAAATCTGAAAGATGATACACGCCGTCAGCAAGAATTATTTTAAAATCGCTGCCGCAGAACTCGCTCATAACCTGCAAACAAGCACCGCAGGGAATACAATTTGCCGAAAAATCATTGTTTTTACTGCCTGCAACTGCTATTGCAGAGAAACTTTTTTCGCCATAGGATACCGCTTTAAATATAGCAATACGTTCTGCACAGACAGTCATTGAATACGAAGCATTTTCAACATTGCAGCCCGTATAAATTTTGCCGTCATCGGTAATAAGTGCCGCACCGACATGGAACCCCGAATAAGGACAATAGGCATTTGCTGCCGCTTCAACAGCCATATCAAAAAGGCGGTTATCCATTGGATTTTCCTCCATTCTGCATCACTTTACGCTTTTTGCCGTCGGGAGTCATAATATATGTATTGCTCAGGCTTGCATTGAGACTTCCCACAACTGCACGGCGGTACTCGTCACGCAGAGCAGCCTGTTCAGCCTTTTCCTCATCAGTAAGCCCCGATTCTCTGGACTTTCTGGCAAGCTCGTTTATTCTGTCAATTTTTTTCTGTTCCATTGGTATTCCTCCTTTTTTTATAATGGGAACATCTTCTCCCATTATCAGAATACAAGATATTCAATAACTGAATTCGATAAAAGAAATCCGCTTTCCGTCAGAGATATATTTTCGCCGTCAAAAGCTATATACCCTGCTTTTAAAAGATTTGGGATTTTCTTTAATAAATTGTCTTTATATTCGGGAAAGTCGTTTATATTATATCCCTCTCTGAGTCTTAATCTCAGCATGGCATATTCCTCAAAACCGCAAGGGGATTCATCTGTAATCTCTGTCATCTGCACAGGAAAATCAATAAATCCCTGTAAATCAGCTGAAACGGCAAATCTTTTTCCCTTGTAACAGGAATGTGCCGACGGCCCGATGCCAATATAATCCTGACATTTCCAGTAACGGCTGTTATGGCGGCTTTCATATCCCTTTTTCGCAAAATTTGAGACTTCATACTGAAAAAATCCCTTTTCACGGAGTTTTTTTACCATAGTCATGTATAACTCCGCTGCTGCATCATCATCAGGAATATTCCTGCGTATTTCATCGCAGTCAAAAACTGTGCCCTTCTCAATTTTGAGAATATAAGCAGAAATATGCTGTATCGGGAGAGCTGTCATAGCGTCAATGGAATACGCAAGTTTTTCAGCCGTCTGGTTCGGCAATGCTGCCATTAAATCGCAGGAGATATTGTCAAAACCTGCTTTTTGGGCAGCATAAACAGCCTTTTCCGCTGTCTTTGCATTATGAGTTCTGCCAAGAATTTCAAGCTCATTGTCATCCATGGACTGTACACCGATTGAAAGCCTGTTTATGCCCGATATTCGAAGCTTTTCAAGGCGTTCATCAGTTAGTGTATTCGGATTTGCTTCAAGTGTAATTTCAGCATTTTCAGCTAAATCAAAATTACATCGGATCTCCTTCATGAACTGCTCTATATACTCCGCAGGCAGCAAGGACGGTGTTCCCCCGCCGAAATATACTGTATCAAGAATCACGTTCTTATCCGAATAATGGCGGATATTCCGTAATACAGCAGCCGCATATTCCTCCGCAGATGATTTTCTGTACGGCAGGGAATAAAAGTCGCAATAGCGGCATTTTCTGCCGCAAAATGGAACGTGGATATAAAGACCAAGGCTCATTTCACAGAATCAATTCTTATGGCAGGTTCAAGTCTGAAAAAGAATGCGTTCACAAGTCTCGGAACAATGAATTTCAGCAGAATTACACCCACAAGAAGCGGTACTTCGTAAAACGCTATCCATTCAAATTCCGTTCCCCAGAAGCTCTGGGATTTAAGATATATAAATACCACAAGTGCAAGGCAGATTACCGAAAATACGGCATTGAATATGGTTGCTCCCCTGCCGTTAACGCATTTCTGACCACATTCCATGCAGACTTTTCCTGGTGAGTTGAGCTGTCCTGCCATTGCCTTTTTCCATGGGTTAAAACTTTTCTTGCCGCAATGGGGGCAATTATAAATGCTGCTCATTATTTATCCTCTCTGTATAACTAAGTTTTTTACATAGCGCTGAGCGTTTCTTGAATTTTCTGGATTTTGCAAGACCGAATATACGGAAATACTCCAGAATAACCAGACCGCTGAGAAACATTCCCAGCGTCAGAAACAGAACAATCCAGTTTGTATTTTCCGATTTTACAGCAAAATACACAACAAATCCCACAATAACAATAGTCCATGCCAAAGTTACTTCTCTGAGGGATATTCTTATTCTCCGGAAAAAATTACGGATTTTTCCAGTTTTAATGTGTATACATTCTGTAACCGTAGATATAACACAGAGTATACTCCATATAACGGGTATTGTTAATAATATATACTGTAACACGATATTTTCCTCATGTATCAAGCTTCAGAACGCTCATGAACGCCTCCTGCGGCACTTCTACTGTGCCCAACTGACGCATACGCTTCTTACCCTCTTTCTGCTTCTCCAGCAGCTTCTTTTTACGTGTAATATCGCCGCCGTAACACTTCGCAAGTACATCCTTACGCATAGCCTTAACTGTCTCACGAGCGATGATTTTTCCGCCGATTGCTGCCTGTATAGGCACTTCAAAAAGCTGACGGGGAATATTTTCTTTCAGCTTTTCCGCTATTTTACGTGCTCTGCCATAAGCCTTATCAGTGTGAATAATAAATGAAAGTGCATCTACAATATCACCATTAAGGAGAATATCCAGTTTTACAAGCTTTGAGGGAACATATCCCATCATCTCATAATCAAAGCTTGCATATCCCTTTGTACGTGATTTGAGTACATCAAAGAAATCATATACTATCTCATTAAGCGGCAGCTCATAGTGAAGCTCAACTCGTGTATCATCAAGATATTTCATATCCTTGAATACACCTCGTCTGTCCTGACAAAGCTCCATAATATTTCCCACATAGTCCGAGGGAGAAAGGATATTTGCCTTTACCATAGGTTCTTCTGCTGTCTGAATCAGCGCAGGATCAGGATAATTAGTTGGGTTGTCAATGTATACCACTTCACCGCTTGTCATTGTTACCTTATATATAACTGAAGGAGCAGTTGTAATAAGGTCGAGGTTATATTCACGCTCCAGTCGCTCCTGTATGATTTCCATGTGGAGAAGTCCGAGGAATCCGCAGCGGAAACCGAATCCAAGGGCAATAGATGTTTCAGGCTCAAATGAAAGAGATGCATCGTTAAGCTGAAGTTTTTCCAGAGCTTCACGCAAATCGCCGTATTTTGCGCCGTCAGCAGGATAAATACCGGAAAATACCATGGGATTTACTTTTCTGTAACCGGGAAGCGCTTCGTCACAGGGATTGTCATTATTTGTAACGGTATCACCAACCTGCGTATCTCCGATACTCTTGATAGACGCCGAAATATATCCAACCTCACCTGCCTCAAGGCTGCCGTTGTTAACAAGACTCGTAGCATCCATGAAACCTGCTTCCACAACAGTGAAAACTGCACCTGTTGCCATAAGGCGAATGTTATCCCCGACTTTTACTCTGCCTTCCTTGACACGGACATATATTATTACACCCTTATAGGAGTCATAATAACTATCGAAAATCAGAGCTTTAAGCGGCTTTTCTGTATCTCCCTGAGGTGCAGGAATATCTGTAACGATACGCTCCAGAACTTCTTCTATATTTGTGCCCATTTTTGCGGAAATTCTCGGAGCGTCCATAGCAGGTATGCCTATTACATTTTCCACCTCTGTGCATACACGTTCAGGATCAGCTGAGGGCAGGTCAATTTTGTTAACTATCGGTACAACTTCAAGGTCATGTTCAATAGCAAGATAGGTATTTGCAAGGGTCTGCGCCTCAATACCCTGAGATGCATCAACTACCAGAATTGCGCCCTCACAGGCTGCGAGAGAACGAGAAACCTCATAGTTGAAGTCAACGTGTCCGGGAGTATCAATGAGATTGAAAATATAATCCTCTCCGTCTTTTGCTGTATACTTCATACGGACAGCACGGGCTTTTATAGTTATTCCACGTTCACGCTCAATATCCATATTGTCAAGAAGCTGTTCCTCCATATCACGGACAGCGACAGTCTCTGTTTTTTCAAGTATACGGTCGGCAAGAGTTGATTTGCCGTGGTCTATATGAGCCACAATGCAGAAATTTCTGATTTTATCGTTAGCCAATTATGATTCCTCCATTTTACCATATTTGTTCACTTTATATTATACCGTATAATCCGCTTAATGTCAAGATATTCACATTAGGAAACCTCTAAAATCAAATTTAAACTTACTTTCAACACTAAATATTGTAACTTTTAGTGGTTCTCTTTGAGTATAATAATGAAGGACGCTCCATCAAGAAGCGTCCTTTATAGTTATTCTGTTCTGAGAGCCTCAACAGGGTCTTTTCTTGCTGCAACTCCGGAAGGAATAAGTCCTGCAATAAATGTAAGGAACATACTGATTCCCACAAGTATCACAGCAGCCACAGGAGGCAGCGTTGCATTAAGTGTATCAAGACTTGTAAGCGTGTGTATAATGAGATTTATAGGAATATTTATAAGAAGCGTTGCACCGATACCGATAAGACCTGCTGTAAGTCCCACAAGAAGGGTTTCAGCGTTGAATACCGTCGAAACATCGTGCTTTGAAGCACCGATTGCACGAAGAATACCAATTTCTCTTGTTCTTTCAAGTACGGATATATATGTGATAATACCAATCATAATTGAAGATACAACAAGTGAAATTCCTACGAATGCAATAAGGAGATATGCAATACCGCTGATAATATTTGTAATAGATGACATCAGCAATGCTACCATATCTGTATAATGTATAACATCCTTTTCTTCCTTGCCCTTGTTGTAATCCTTGATGATTGCGGAAATTTCATCCTTATCCTCAAATGTATCTGCATATATTCTGATTGTCATAGGATCAGCAAGGTCAGCCTTACCAAGATGTTTCATTACTTCCTCATGGGAATTCTTTGAAATTTCCTCAGGTGTATATTCATCACAGATAAGCGCATACTGCTCTGTTGTAAGCTTTTCCTTTGAAAGTGCCTTTGTCAGTTCCTTATCTGTAAGTGAAGAAAGCTGTTCCATTACCTGTGCGGCATACTGTTCTGTAAACTGCGCTCTCATAGCTTCTTCAGCAAACTTCATCATATCCTCGTCGGACATTGAAGCTGCATAAGACTCAACCTGTTCTGCACTTGCACCGATTTCAGCAGCATAAGTTGTCTTTATCTGCTCAATAAAGGCATCTCTGTCAAAATCAGCCAGCATAGCTTTAACCTGTGCGTCCATCTGCTCTGCATCAGGCTGGGACATGATAAAACGATAGATTTCAGCCTTTTCCTTATCATCAGCCGCCTTGATATATGCCTTTGCCTCCTCAGCCTTTTCCTCAGGAGTAGGCTCGGTGTAGTCATCTGTCATAAACTTTGTGCCTGTAAGAAGGTCATTTTCTGTATCTTCGTTCTGTGCCTTTACAAGCTCGGATTCGTTAGTTTTATTTATAGCGTGCTGTGTAAGCTCTGCTGTATATGCCATATAACTTTTAATCATGGCATTTTTTGTATCCTCTTTCGGACGGATAAAGCCTACGATTTTTATTTCTGTACCAATATCATCTGATGTATAAAGCAGATCCATACCTGTTGCTGTTTCAGAAAGATTTATAACGTTGCCTGTTGCAGCGTCATACTGGTAATTTTCAAAGGGAAGAATCATCTTGAACTTCTTGTTCATTACTTCGTCAAGAGTCCATTCGGTCTGTCCGTAATCTTCAATAGATTCCTCATTCATAACAGCCTTGATATGAGACTGGAACTGTGCAGGGTCTTTAAGTCCCATTGCATAAAGGATAAAGTCGGGAATCTCGTTATTTCTTGTGAGAACTACTACAACTTCGTTGTGAGCCTCAGGCCAGTTTCCTTTTACTACCTCGTACTGATTTTTAACAATATCATTAACGCCCTTGCCGTCCTCATTAGGGAGCATTTCCTCCATGACGTTCATGCCCATCATTGACATTTCAGCTGATGCCATTGAACTGCCCATCATAGTTGTTACCATATCACTATTGCCCATATCAAAAGCGTCGGTATACAAATCCATGAAGTCAACCTTGAGGATTTCTCCGTTGGGGTCCTCGGTGTAAATATTCATGGGAATATCATAAGTATATGCAATAGCTGTCGAATGTTCTGCAATTTTCTCGTCATTTTCAAGGAATGTCTTGAAATCCTTCATGTTGTTAATCTGCTTTGCAGAGGAATTCATAGAGTTGAACATATCATAAACCATTGTGTTGGAATAGAGTTTGTCATCCTCAAAAACTTTGTTGTTATATTCATTCTGATTGTCAATCATAGATGACAGCATACTTGCTGTATCAGCGTTTTCTCTGTTAATCTGCAAAGGATATGAGGAAAGCGTCTCCTCCTGAATATCATTTATATAATTATTTATACCAGTTGAAAGAGAAAGAATTGTAGCAATACCGATAATACCGATTGAACCTGCAAAGGCAGTAAGAATTGTACGGCCTTTTTTGGTCATAAGGTTATTGAGGGAAAGGGACACGGCTGTACCGAAGGACATTGACACACGCTTCTTGCTATCCTTTTTCTCCTCTGTCTTTTCAGGAGCTTCAAAGGGATTAGAATCACCGACAACTTTACCGTCTTTTACTTTTACAATACGGTTGGCATAATCCTCAGCAAGCTCAGGGTTATGTGTTACCATGATAACAAGCTTATCATTGGCAATTTCCTTCAGCAATTCCATTACCTGAATGGAAGTTTCACTGTCAAGAGCGCCTGTTGGCTCATCGGCAAGAAGAATATCAGGGTTATTTATAAGTGCACGGGCAATTGCAACTCGCTGCATCTGTCCGCCCGACATCTGATTAGGTTTCTTGTTAAGCTGATTTCCCAGACCAACCTTTTCAAGAGCCTCCTTAGCACGTTTTCTTCTTTCGGATTTTGAAACACCCGATATAGTAAGGGCAAGTTCAACATTGGCAAGAACTGTCTGATGAGGAATCAGATTATAACTCTGAAAAACAAAACCGATTGAATGGTTTCTGTAGGCATCCCAATCTCTGTCCTTATACTGTTTTGTAGATACTCCATTAATTATAAGGTCACCGGAAGTGTAATGGTCAAGACCTCCGATAATATTAAGCATTGTTGTCTTACCGCATCCCGAATGACCTAAAATAGCCACAAATTCATTTTCACGGAATGTAATGCTTACACCGTTCAGCGCTTTGACAACGTTTTCCCCGCTTCCATAAGTTTTTACAACATCTTTCAACTGAAGCATAGATAATAATCCTCCTTTTGCTATTCTTCGACAAACAAACTACCCCTGTTGTTTATCGACTTTACCATTATAGCACATTGACGAAATATTGTCAATCAATTTGGCAAAGTTTCACAATTCTATCACATAAACTTAATAGACGGTCGTTCGACTATATTCGAAGCTCTAGTGAATATTGATTTTTTCATAAAAATATTGTATAATGTTATCAGGTGATAAATTATGAAATACAATAATATAATTTCAGCTCGTTTTATCTCACGCCCAAACAGATTCGTCGCTTATGTAAATTTAAACGGCACTGAAACAGCTGTTCATGTAAAAAATACAGGCAGATGCCGAGAACTGCTTCTCCCCGATTCGATGGTATATCTGGAGGATTTCACACACCAGCCCCGTAACCGCAAGCTAATGTATGACCTTATAGCCGTTGAAAAGGGAGATTTGCTCATAAATATGGATTCCCAAGCACCTAATAAAGTTGTCCGTGAAGCTCTTGAAAACGTCAAAATCCAACTGCCCGATATGAAAAAGTTAACTCTTATCCGTCCTGAAACCGTATTCGGCGATTCACGATTTGATTTTTACATAGAGGACGAAAACGGTCAAAAGGGTTTCATTGAAGTCAAAGGCGTAACTCTTGAAAATGATAGTATAGCTGCATTTCCCGACGCTCCGACTGAAAGAGGAGTTAAGCACATAAACGAACTAATTAAGGCAAAGAATTCGGGATACAACGCATATATATTATTTGTGGTGCAGATGTCAGGAATGAAGTATCTCATTCCAAACGACACTACTCATAAGGCTTTTGGTGATGCCCTGCGATTTGCACACTCCTGCGGTGTTCATGTTCTTGCTTATGAGTGTGCTGTTGAGCCTGACTCGCTTGATATTACAGGAAAAATTAATGCGAAACTATAAAAACCCGTGGGGAAAATAACTTCCTCACGGGTTTTGTATTATTTCTTATTTTCTTTCTTTTTATCAACTTTAGGCACAGCGTACATAGGTTTCAACGGCTTTGAACGGCTTTTGAACACTACATAAGCATACACACAAAGAAGAATGTATATTCCTGTGAGTATGCAGGCAAGATAAATCGCTTTCTTGAACCAGCTTGACTTAAAGAACATTTTTGCTGCATGAGTATTATATTTCAGCGCCGACCTTTCCACATCAGAAACTGCAATAAGCTCCACATCTGCCAGCTTTTCTCCGGAATATTCCAGCGTAACTCTGCCTAACACCTCACCTTTTTTTACAGGAGCCTGTAATTTTTTATTGTACCATGTGATATTATCCATACTGATAAGAGCTGAATCTACCTCATTGTACCAGAGAAGTGAAACTTCCTCCGCAGGTCTTGCAAGAACATAGTGGTTTCCATCAGCAAGGTCAACAGGCAATTCACCAAGCTCAGCTGTTTCAGCCAGAATGACTTCATAAGAGAAATTATTGAACGCCCAGTCAAGCATCTGTTTTGCATCGTCAATATGATAAAATGCGGTATTTCCGTCCTTGTCATTAATTGGCGCTCTCATTCCGATAACAAGATAATTATGTCCGTCTTTGCTTGCTGTTGTTACGATATTTCTTCCGCCAAGTTCCAGATTTCCCGTTTTTATGCCTTTTACCCCTGCATAGTAGTTGTCGTTTTCTGAATCCATCATAATATTTGAATGGAACCAGCACCAGTTTTCAGCTATGGGATGCCTGTCAAAATTCGGAACACTGGGAGTATAAGCATAAGTGGAGCATATATCCACAAAATGAGACTTTTCCAAAGCATACTGAGTAAGAATCATCATATCCCTTGCCGTAGTATACTGTTCTGCGTTATACATACCTGTAGCATTAGTGAAATTGGTTGATGTCATACCAATTTCCGCCGCTTTCTTATTCATCATCTCAACAAATACCGAAACATCTTCCCCGCCCACATGATATGCAATAGTTTCAGCTGCTTCAACGGAAGATGTAAGCATCATTGCATAAAGCAGGTCATTATATGTGAGGACATCACCGTCAAGAATATTTCCATATCTCAGGTCATCGGGATATTCAGTATTGTACAGGTAGGAATAAACATCCTCGTTTATGGTGATTTCCTTTGTGAGGTCAGGACAATTTTCCATGCACACAACTGCCGTCATTATATTTACAAGAGGACCGGGCAATTGCTTTTTATCAGCATTTTTTTCGTGAATAATGGTATTGCAGTCAAGATTCACTACAATTGCAGAATCGCTGTTCAGTGTTCCTTTCATTGTAAAATTTATTGCCTGTGTATCAGCAGGTTGCAAAAAAGGCACAGCTATTGTTACCGCCGACATAAGAGCAATCAATTTATTTTTCATACGAAAATTCCTTTCATTAATATGGGATTTTTACTAATCTATATTTGGGTTCTCTAAAAATCGGAACACGAGCAATCAAGCCGTGAGGGAGATTTTTAGAGCTTCCTTATTATTATACCACATATTCCCGAAAAAATAAAGCCTTTTCCAAAATTTTTATATCAATGCCGATTCAGAAGTTATGAGAATCCCTTATTTTTAACAGAAAGAAGAAATTTTTCCAGTGCATCATTAAACGCCTCAGGATTATCATAAAAACATCCATGTGAAGCTTTTGGAATTATTGCTACTTCTTTTAAGGGTGCATTTATACGTTCAAAACATTCCGTTATCAAATCAGCAGGACAAATTGTTTCTTCTTCTCCGAAAATGAACTGAACAGGAACTTCAAAATTTAGGTTTTCCCTGAAATCATAAGTAGCCATTGTTTCAAGTGATTTTTCGAGAAGCTTTGTTTTAGGAAATGATGACACAATTTTTTCTCTGAAATTCATAAATGGTGATTTTATAACAGCGGTATAATTTGCCCTTGCATGGCGGGTAAGATATTTCAGAGCAATTGGGTTAAAAAATCTCATGCGTTTCATAAATTCAGGAGTCCACAGCGGTACATCAGGAAAGCCGTCCATTATTGCCTTTATACGCTGTTCGTCCTTGGAATCCTTCGGCACTTTTTCAAGAATTGTTTTGCATATCGTCAGCACTCCGTCATGATAATTCACAAGCTGGCCAACACTGATACAGCAAAGCACATTTTCAGGGCGGCTTTTTGCATATTCTGCACCTATTGCAGTTCCCCATGAAAAGCCCATTATAATGATTTTTTCAAAATCATATACGATATGAAGATATTTGATTATATCATCAACATCTTTTATAAAATCATCTATTGTGCCTGTTTTAGCAATCTCCCCTGCCCTGCTCTTATTAGCAAAATATGTTTTGCCTGCATTTCGCTGGTCCCAGTTTACAACGGTAAATCTGTCCTCCCAGCCTTCCTGCATTACGTGGAATATTCCGGACACCACTGCGCCCGGTCCGCCATGAATAAAAAGTATCAGCGGATTTTTCCTGTCCGCACCTCTTATCTGGATATATTGCTTTACGCCGTTGATTTCTGGATATTCGTACATATATATACCGTTTTTATTATCGGGGTATAAGATTTTATTTTTCTGAACTTTGTTCATTATTTTTCCTCCGAAATAATTTAATCATAATTTGGCAATATAAGTATATCTTATTTTTTTCAAATTGTCAAGCTTTTAATTGTCTAAAACAGCGAATAATCTTATTATATTTATCTATAAATTGCCATTTATTACAAAAGTGATAAATTTATCACTTTTGTATTGACAGACTAATATTCTTGTGATATAATTGTAACATAAGGTGATAAATAAATCACACTGAATGGAGGAATAAATCATGTTACCAAAACAAACCGTCAGCTACCGCCGAAAGCACGTAGTAATTATTATATCTGCAATCTATCTTGTTCTTTGCGCGCTTGAATCTTATTTTCCTTTTTTGAGTTTTATGATGAAAATTTCATATATATTCATATCCTTTCTGATGTATTCACTTTTTAGCGGTTCAATTGAGAAAAAAGATGAATTTACAAAAGCTTCTCTTTCCAAAGCAACAGAAATTACATTTTACATTCTTCTTGCTGCTATATTTATTGTTTCCGGCTTTATGTTTGATGTTTCATCGGATACAGCAGCAAATCTATGCTACTATCTTATTCTCGGTGCTATCGGTCTAAGAAGTATACTGTTTCTCATTTTCGACCATACACCTGCTGAGAAAGAGGGGGAATAATCATGCTGAATCTTAAAAATAAAATCCTGTCATATAAGCAATATTACAAAATATGTATAATCTATAGTATAATCAATGCTTTTCTATGGGCTTTCTGGGGAATCTCTGAGCTTTATATTT
The DNA here is from genome assembly GCA_017517145.1 of Ruminococcus sp. Classification (GTDB taxonomy): domain Bacteria; phylum Bacillota; class Clostridia; order Oscillospirales; family Ruminococcaceae; genus Ruminococcus. Next base: position 44 of record JAFXAJ010000074.1, on the reverse strand, counting down.
TGAAGGATAACAAAAGCTTGCTTTTCACCATAATAACCTATGCT
>JAFXAJ010000073.1 GCA_017517145.1 Ruminococcus sp. | reverse complement strand
GTAAAGGGTGCGGCAATTGCTACAGTTGCGGCAAAATTTATTGAAGCACTTGTGGTTATTGCGTGGACTCATGCAAAACCCGAAAAGAATAAATATATCGTGGGTGTATTCCGCAGATTTACAATTCCCCGTGAACTTGTGGGGAAAATGCTTATTAAAGGTCTGCCCCTGCTTTTCAATGAATTTCTGTGGGCAGCAGGTATGTCAATTATAGCTCAGTGCTACTCCGTAAGAGGACTTGACGTAGTGGCTGCAAGAAATATTTCAGGTACAATGACAAATCTTTTTGGTGCAGTGTATATTCAGCTTGGAGCGTGTATCGGTATAATTGTTGGTGCAAAATTAGGCGCAGGCAAACTTAAAGAAGCTCGCAGCATTGACAATAAGCTGCTGTTTTTCAGTGTAGCTGTAACAATTGTATTGGCAGTGCTTGTTATTCCGCTGGCAGATGTTTTTCCGGATTTTTACAACACAAGTGAAGAAATCCGCAGTCTTGCTTCTTATATGATAATCACACAGGCTATTGCCATGCCCTTGTGGTCATACACTAACGCCTGCTATTTTACGCTGAGAAGCGGCGGAAAAACTGGTATAACCTTTCTCTTTGACTTTGGTTATACTTTTCTGCTGATGATTCCTCTCGCTTTTGTTCTGTCCTATTTTACGGATATGGATATACGTCTGCTGTGGGCGGTAGTGACATTCTCCGAGATTATTAAAGTCGTTATCGGATATTTTATGGTTAAAAGCGACCTTTGGATAAATAATATCGTAGATACTGAGGGAAAAGCGTAAGAGAACCTCTAAAATAGACTTGCAAAATATTTTTATTTATGTTATAATTTTCAAGAAACAAGAAAACTCCGTGAGATACTCTTTTAAGGGTGAAAGGATAAAATATATGGCTAAGAAAAGGATTACGGCAACGACAGTATTACCATGCTTAAAGGTGCCGATAAGGTACGTAAACGACCAGCCGTTATTTTCGGTTCAGACGGTCTTGACGGATGCGAACATTCCATATTTGAAGTTATTTCCAATTCCATAGATGAAGCACGTGCGGGATTTGGAAAAAAAATTATTATAACCTATTATCGCAATCACGACATAGAAGTTGAGGATTTCGGACGAGGCTGCCCCGTTGACTATAACAACAACGAAAAGCGTTATAACTGGGAACTTGTTTACTGCGAATTATATGCCGGCGGAAAATACGACGCTTCCTCTGAATCATACGAATATTCCCTCGGTCTTAACGGTCTTGGACTTTGTGCAACGCAGTTTGCCTCGGAGTATATGGATGTTGAGGTTATCCGTGACGGCTATAAGTATAACCTCCACTTTGAAAAGGGAAATAATGTAGGCGGTCTTAAAAAAGAAGAAACAAAAAAGAAACAGACAGGTACAAAAACACGCTGGAGACCTGATTTAGACGTTTTCACAGATATAAATGTATCTGAAGAATACTTCCATGATATTCTCAGACGACAGGCTGTTGTAAATCCTGATATACTCTTTATATTCCGTTTCCAGAACGAGGCAGGGGGATTCAACGAGACAGAGTTCATCTATGAAAACGGCATTACCGACTACGTTTCTGAAATTGCAGGGGAGGACGCTCTCACTTCAATTCAGCACTGGACAGCTGAAAAACGTGGTAAAGACCGTGAGGATAAGCCGGAATACAAGGTAAAGCTTGACGTTGCTGTAACTTTTTCAAATAAGGTAAAGCTGACGGAGTATTACCACAATTCAAGCTTTCTGGAGCATGGCGGTTCTCCCGAAGACGCTGTAAAACGTGCTTTTACTGCACAGATTGACAGTTATATCAAGTCGGTAAACGGCTATCAGAAGAATGAAAGCAAGATAAAATATGAGGACGTTGACGAATGTCTTGTACTTGTTTCATCCTCATTCTCAACGCAGACATCTTATGAGAATCAGACGAAAAAGGCTATTACAAACAAGTTTATCCGTGAAGCTATGACAGAGTTTCTCCGTCATCAGCTGGAGGTGTATTTCATAGAAAATCCCGACGAGGCAAAAAAGATTTCAGAGCAGATTCTCCTTAACAAGAGAAGCCGTGAAAATGCGGAAAAAACCCGTCTTAACATGAAAAAGAAGCTGACAGGCACTATTGACCTTGCAAACAGCGTTGAAAAATTTGTTGATTGCCGTACAAAGGATATTACCCGCCGTGAGATTTATATAGTGGAGGGTGACTCGGCTCTGGGCTCCGTAAAGCTTGCCCGTGATGCGGAATTTCAGGCTGTTATTCCAATCCGAGGAAAAATTCTAAACTGTCTTAAAGCGGAATATACAAAAATTTTCAAAAGCGATATTATCACAGACCTTATAAAAGTTCTGGGATGCGGTGTGGAAGTGACTGCAAAGGCTAATAAGGAGCTTTCTACCTTTGATATAAATAATTTCCGCTGGAGCAAAATTGTTATATGTACCGATGCCGATGTTGACGGTTTCCAGATTCGTACATTGATTCTTACCATGCTTTATCGTCTTACTCCGACTCTTATTGAACAGGGATATGTATATATCGCTGAATCACCTCTTTTTGAAATCAATACAAAGGAAAAGACATTTTTTGCCTATACGGAGCAGGAAAAACAGCGGATACTTGCGAAAATAGGCGACCAAAAGCACACAATCCAGCGTTCAAAAGGTCTTGGCGAAAACGAACCGGATATGATGAATCTTACTACAATGAATCCCGATACACGCCGTCTTATCAAGGTTACAGCCGATGATATACGTGAATCGGCGGAGATATTTGAAATGCTTCTGGGCGATGACCTTCAGGGACGTAAGGACTATATCGCAGAATACGGAGCGGATTATCTTGAAATGGCTGATATAAGCTAAAGGAGCGCAGATATGCCACGTAAAAAGGAAACACAAAAAAAGCCGTCTGCTTTTAAGCACGAGGCTTATATAGAAGGTTCGGGAAGTATCGTTGACGAGACTATAACCGATACCCTGAAAAAAAATTATATGCCATACGCCATGAGCGTTATTATATCACGAGCGCTGCCCGAAATTGACGGCTTCAAGCCCTCGCACCGTAAACTGCTTTATATGATGTATAAAAGCGGTTTGCTAAATCCAGACAAGGAGCGTTCAAAATCTGCTAATGTTGTAGGCGCAACAATGAAGCTGAATCCTCACGGTGACCAGTCCATATATGAAACAATGGTGCGTCTTACAAGGGGAAATGAAGCGCTTCTTCACCCTTATGTAGATTCAAAGGGAACTTTCGGAAAGCAGTATTCTTCCAATATGAAAGCTGCCGCATCACGTTATACAGAAGTAAAGCTTGAAAAGATATGTGCGGAGCTTTTCCGTGATATTGATAAGGATACAGTTGATTTTGTTCCCAACTATGACAATACAATGCAGGAGCCGACTTTGTTGCCTGCAACATTCCCCACTGTTCTGGTAAATGCAAATACAGGTATTGCCGTATCTATGGCAAGCAACGTGTGTCCATTTAATCTGGAGGAGATTTGTGAAACTACCATTGCTCTGATGAAAAATCCCGACCATGACATACTGAGTACGCTGAAAGGCCCTGATTTTCCCGGCGGCGGTTTCCTCTACTATGACGAATCGGAGCTGAATAAGGTTTACGAAACAGGCAGAGGCAGTATAAAACTCCGCTGCAAGTATAGTTACGACAAATCTTCAAATTGTCTTGAAATTACGGAAATTCCCTATTCTACAACAGTTGAGGCGATTATTTCAAAGGTTGTTGATCTTGTTAAGGCAGGAAAACTCCGTGAAGTGTCATACATCCGTGACGAAACAGGCATTGACGGACTGAAAATCGCCATAGACCTGAAAAGGGGAGTTGACCCCGACGCTCTCATGCAGAAGCTTTATCGTTTGACGCCTATGCAGGACAGCTATCCCTGCAACTTCAATATTCTCATTGCAGGCACTCCAAAGGTTATGGGCGTAAGAGAAATTCTGATTGAATGGGTTGCTTTTCGTGAGGAATGTGTAAGAAGGCGCACATATTACGATTTACAGAAGAAAAAAGAAAAGCTCCACTTACTGGAGGCTCTTGCAAAAATACTTCTTGATATTGATAAAGCAATAAAGATTATCCGTGAAACAGAAAATGAAGCTGATGTTATTCCTAATCTGATGATTGGATTTGGAATTGACGAAATACAAGCGGAATATGTTGCTGAAATCAAGCTAAGAAATATAAACAGGGAGTACATTCTCCGCAGAATAGCCGATGTTGACCAGCTTAAAAAGGATATAGCCGAAATGGAGGATATTCTTGGCGACAAGAAGAAAATCCGTGCTATTATTGTAAAAGAACTGAAAGATGTTATCAAAAATTACGGTCAGCCCCGTAAAACACAGTTCTACTACATTACAGATGTGGAGGATGAGGGAGATATTGATGATACTCCCGATTATCCGGTGCATCTCTTTGTTACTGACAGCGGATATTTCAAAAAAATTACACCTCAGTCACTGCGTATGAGTGGTGAACAGAAGATTAAAGAAGGCGATTTCATCAGCCAGACCTTTGAAGGTTCAAATAAAACAGAGCTTATCTTCTTTACGGATAAGGCTCAGGCTTATAAATCAAAGGCAAGTGTTTTCGAGGACAGCAAGGCAAGTGTGCTCGGTGACTATATCCCTGCAAAACTCAGTTTTGATGAGGGCGAGAATGTGAAATGTCTTGTACCAACAATGGATTACAGCGGTTATATGATATTCCTCTTTGAAAACGGCAAGGCAGCTAAGGTTCCGCTGAAATCCTATGAAACAAAGACTAACCGCAAGAAGCTTGCAAATGCATTTTCTGATAAATCACCTCTTATTGCCGCTATATTTACAGCGGAGGATTCAGATATTCTGCTCAGAACTTCAAGCGGTCATGCTCTTGTGTTCAATACAGGCATGATTTTGCCTAAAACATCGAGAAATTCTCAGGGTGTACAGGTTATAAACCTCCGCAAAAAGGCAGTACTGGAATCCGCTGAAATTGTTTCGGCTGAGGCAATGGCGGAGCTTGAAAAATATCGTGCAAAATCTGTTCCAGCGGCTGGTAAGCCTGCAAAGGAACTGGGCGACTCAAATCAGCTTACATTCTGATTAGCAATCAAAAAAGCGTACCTTTTTACGGGTACGCTTTTATAATTTACTTTATAGCCTCAAATGCTTTTTTAAGGTCGTCGAGAATATCGTTAACATTTTCAAGTCCAACGGAGAATCTTATCATTCCGCCGTTAATTCCGCAGGCAACAAGCTGTTCGTCTGTAAGCTGACGGTGAGTTGCGCTTGCAGGATGAAGAACGCAGGTACGGATGTCAGCAACATGAACTTCATTTGATGCAAGGCTGAGGGAATCCATAAATTTAACAGCTGTGTCACGTCCGCCCTTGATGACAAAGGAGATAACTCCGCTTGAACCGAGGGGGAGGTACTTCTGTGCAAGGTCGTAATAGGGGCTGCTCTTTAATCCGGGATAATTTACGGATTCAACCATGTCGTTTGATTCAAGATATTCAGCCACTATCTGTGCATTTTCGCAGTACTGCTTCATTCTGATAGCAAGAGTTTCAAGTCCGAGATTGAGATAGAATGCGGATTGTGCAGCAGGGTAGCAGCCTAAATCTCTCATGAGCTGCATTCTTGCCTTGATTATGTAAGCAGCTTTGCCGTATGTTTCTGTATATACGATCCCGTGATAGCTTTCGTCAGGCTCTGTAAATTCGGGGAATTTGCCGTTTGCCCAGTTGAAGTTTCCGGAATCTACGATAACACCGCCAACCTGTATTGCGTGACCGTCCATGTACTTTGATGTGGAATGAATAACAATATCTGCGCCGTGTTCAATTGGACGGCAGAGAATAGGTGTGGGGAATGTGTTGTCGATAATGAGAGGTACATCGTTTTTGTGAGCGATTTTAGCAAATTTTTCTATATCAAGAACTGAAAGTGCAGGGTTTGCCAGTGTTTCACCGAAAACAGCCTTTGTATTGGGCTTGAATGCAGCCTGAATCTCCTCCTCGGAAGCGTCGGGAGAAACGAAGATACATTCGATTCCAAGCTTTTTCAAAGTTACAGCAAAAAGATTGACAGTTCCGCCGTAGATGGTAGTGGTGGAAATGAAGCTGTCACCTGCCTGAAGAATATTCAGCAATGAACACATTGAAGCAGCCTGACCGCTTGATGTACACATAGCGCCGATACCGCTTTCTAAAGCGGCGATTTTATCTTCTACAGCCATAACTGTAGGGTTTTCAAAGCGTGAATAGATGAGGCTCTTTGTGGGGTCGTCAAATACAGCGGCTACATCATCTGTAGAGTCGTAGACATAAGTTGTACTCTGTACGATGGGTACTACTCTCGGCTCAGTATTCTTTGGGGTATAGCCGGCATGGAGACATTTGGTTTCGATGTTCATTGGATTATCCTCCTGTTTTTCTTATGATTTTTCTGAATTTCGGCAAGCAAAATTCAAGTACAGCACAATACTTATCAACAAGTGTGATGATATAAGTTTCCGTATATTTCGGGAAAGCCGCTGTAACAGGCCACATGTGTTTTACAATCATGTCGTATTCCTTTGGGTTTACGTCAGTGAGCTTACGGGCATTTATCAGGGCAATATCCGAATGACGGCGGCTGTGTGACGGCTGATTTTTCTTACGGCATGAGTTATATTCGTGTCTGTCGTAATAAAACAGGTCATGAAGCGGACCTGCTCTTGCAGCCGAGCGTGCGTCAAGTCTGAGACAGCGGCAGATTAAGTATCCGTGATAGGAAACGTTAAGGCAATGCTGGAATCTGGTTGTTGAGATATGGTGTGTAATCTCTTTAAGCCGCAGAACTTCGGGAGCGTTGATAATATCGCTGATACAGCTGTAATATCTGCATAAAGAAAGTTCCTTTTTTGAGCATATAGCATTGAGCATAAAGTAACCCCTTTCTCAGGCGGAAAAAAGCACGTTTTGTACCTTTATTATACTACATATTCTTATAAAAATCAATAGATTTTGATTATTTGTAATATTTTTTTGAATTTGAAATTTTTGCAAATTTCTGATATAATATTTGTAACGTTATGGAGTTTCAGTTGTCTGTATATATGAAAGGAGAAAAGAGTATGCAGAAGATGTTTGATGAGATATACCGTAAATATGCAAAGGAGCTTTATGTTTACATATATAATTTATGTCGGAATGACGCTCTTGCAGAGGATATTTTACAGGAAACCATGCTGAAAGCGGTAATGTCAATAGACAGATTCAAGGGAGAATGTTCTCTAAAAACCTATCTTTGCCGCATTGCACGGAATATATGGCTGAATCATGTTAAGAAAGCTGAAAACCGCAATATTTCGTTAGATGAAACAGTAGAGCAGGATTCAGGCGAATCTATTGAAGAACAGCTTGGCAACAAAATGCAGTCGCAGGCGATTCACCGTATTTTGCACACCCTTGATGAACCATATAAGGAAATATTCACCTTGAGAGTATTTGCTGAACTGAAATTCAACGACATAGGAGGCTTGTTCGGGGAAAGCGCAAACTGGGCACGAGTCACGTTTTTTCGTGCAAAAGAAAAAATTTTACGACAGCTTAAAGAGGAGGAACAGATATGAATAACAAAATACCATGCAGTATTATAACAGACCTTATGCCCCTTTATAATGAGGGACTCTGCGCAGAGGAAAGCTGTGAGATTGTGAAAGCTCATCTTGATGAGTGTACGGAGTGCCGCAGATTGTTGGAAAAAATTGAAATATTTGAAGATAAGCCTGAGAGTATTCCCGATGAAGCAAAGGCGATGAGAAAAATCAACAGAAAAATTAAACAGTTAAAAAAAGTCGTAATAGCCTCAGTATGCGTCCTCTTAGCGGTTTTAATTCCTGTTGTGGTGCTTTGGGAAAATATGATCTGGCAAAATGAAAAAATCCCAAGCTTTGAAACGATTGCACAAAATTCAGAAGTGAAAGTCTTGGCAGAGATGATATACGAGGAGGATTTCAAATCGCTTATTTACCGTATTACTCCAGGCGGAATCTATGGTGACAAGCAAACTCAAACGGCTGTAATTGATGAAAAAATAAACAATCTTGAAAGCACATACAGTGCTTTAATTGGAGAAAACAAAGCTATTGATACAAAATGCAGAACATACTATACTTTTGACGTTTATGAAGAACCCACTAATCATAAGGCTGTTGTTTCTGATGTTACTGTTGAATACAGCGACGGCAGAGTTCTTACATTCTGTTTCTTCAAAGAAAACGGCATAGGCAGATTTACATGGTGCTGTATGTCTGACGGCAGCTTTGACGAAAAATTAATAGAGAAATTCAATCAGGTCATATTTGATGACAAATAATTTCAGTTTTCTCTGTTCTTTTGTGTGTATATGATGAAAATTCAATGAAGCTTTTACTAATAAATAATTACAATTCAGTATGTCACTTGACAAAAATCATTATGTCGTGTATAATATAAGTAGGCAGTAAGTCTGCCTTGACGATTAAGGTTTCAGATTACATATATATGAAAGGACTTGAAAACATGAAGAATTTTACAAAGAGAATTATTGCGCTGTTTGCAGTGCTTGCAGTTTCTGCTTCATCATTTGCAGGCTGTAAAAAAGAAGAAAAGAAAGAAAATCAGGCTACTATGACATATCCCTTTGAGGTAGGTGCTGCTGCTGACGGCAATGCTCTTACTCCCGGAGATCCAAATGCAAACCTTGATGCTGCTGATCCCGTAGTTGATGCTACTGCTGAGCCTGCTACAGAAATTGCAACAGAAGTTGCTACTGAGATTGAGGAAGTTACAGATGCCGAGGGTGAGGCTGTTACAGAATATGTTCCTGTTACAGAGGCTGACGGTCAGGAGGCTACAGACGCAGAGGGTGCTGTTGTAACTGAGGCTGTAAAGGTGACAAACGTAGTTACTAATATAGTTACAAATGTTGTTACAAAGCCTGCTGATGAAAAGACTACAGAGGCTGCCGGATACACAGCAAAGGAAGACGGCAGATACGCTATGTGGATTGACATTTCAGAGAACAAGAACTTCTTCTTTGAGGATGAGATGATTACAGCATCTTTCAAGGTTAAGGAAGGTATTCCCGACGGTGACTATAAAATCAGAATTGTTCCGGACCTCTCCGATGTTGCCGGTGTAGCAATTTATCCTGAAAAGACAATTGACGGTGTTATCCGTGTAAATAACGGTGAAATAGACGCTGTAGACGTATCAAACGAAACCGGCATGGTATTCTATGGTGACGCAATTGCTTGTAAGCAGGGCGATACATTTGATTTCAACATCAATATTAAGAATAACTCAGGTCTTGTTGCATTCTGTATCTGGTTCTATTTTGACGGCAATGCATTTGAATTCATTGAGGCATTCCCTGCTGGTGATTTTGAAGAAATTGCCCGTAACACTGAAATTGGTGGAGAAAAAAGCGATAAGGAATAAAAATAACTTATGGGAACCTCTAAAAAACTCCCTCACAGAGATCTTTATATGACAAACATCATTTATTTCGTTGTTAAACCTTACAATATCATGTATTAATGCGGTTTTACCGCCTTGTAACTGATATTTGCCATGTACGAAATCTTGCTTGTGTTCTGTTTTTTAGAGAACCACTTATAAAAATTAATCACCGCACATTTGAGCGGTGATTTTTATATTTGTTTTTTTTTTTACAAATTAATAAACAGTCTATTGACAATATGATACGTTTTTGATATACTGTTAAGAGTAGTTTGTTTAATATAATTCAGTCAGCCTTGTGCAGAAACTGAACTTGACACAGGAGGAATAAAATGGACGAAAAAGAAGTATTTTCCGAGGATTCTCCTATTGAGGAGACGACGGATATTGCTGTTAGTGAGACGGATATTTCCGAAGAAAACCAAGATGTGGTTACTGATCGGGATAGTGTTCCCGATGAAAATTTAACTGATAAAGAAACTGAACCTGAGCAGCTGCCTAAGAAAAAACAGATAAGTATACAGATAAGGAGTATCTTTGAAAGACTGGGAATCCCTGATATGGCTTTGCTTAGGATAATTTCCGCTTTTTTTATAGTATCGGGTATAAATCTTGACAAAATCAGAGAAAAAACAGTCAATGATGTGGCAATCAATCCCATTAAGGCTTGGAAAGATTTTGTAGGAGAGGTAAATGTTTCGTTTACAATTCTGATGATTGCGGCAGTATTCCTGATGCTGACGGCGGCACATTATCTGATGCCGAAAAAGTATAGAGTAACAGACCAGCTGACGGCTGTTGTCTCGATTTTCTATTTTGACGCACTGCTGTTGTGGCGTTCAGGAAATTTATATCTCAGCTTTGCAGTTATGATAGTATCTGTAGTGCTTATATATTACGCCATGAATAAGCTGAAATCACAAAAAATATTTAATAAGATTCCGTGGTGGATATGGGGAGTATTTGTTCTTGTGGCAGCGGCAGCGGTAACGGCTTTCGTAGCAATCACAACCTGTGCAACCCATAAATCCTATGGCACTGCCTGTCATGATTTCGGACTGTTTGTGCAGATGTACTATAACCTTGCTGAAAATGGCACAGCATTGACAACCTGTGAGCGTGATTATCCTATTTCTCATTTCAAGATTCATGCTTCATATATTTTCTACGTACTTGTACCTGTATTCAAGCTTTTCCCAAAGGCAGAAACGCTTCTTGTAGCTCAGGCTGTACTTGCTATGGGTGGAGTTGTTCCACTGTTTCTTATTGCAAAAAGACGCAATTTCAAGGGATTTGCACTTCTTTTTATGGGACTTGCATACACGTTCTGTATAGGAATTGTCGGACCGTGTTATTATGAATTCCACGAAAATGCATTTCTTCCCACAATACTCATGTGGCTGCTCTGGGCGGTAGACAGAAGAAATTACGTTATGTTCTATATTATGTCTGTGCTCACTTGCATAGTCAAGGAAGATGCGCCGCTTTACGTAATATGTATAGGAATGTACCTTTTCTTCGATGAGAAAAAGAGTATTCATCGTATGCATGGAGTTATCATGAGCCTTTTTGCGGGAGCATATATGCTCTTCATTACAAACTGGCTTTCTAATCATGGTGACGGACAGATGATGATGGATACACGTTTTGGTTTACTCATGGTTGACCATAACGGCGGACTTGCAGAGGTTGTAAAGAATGCCCTTCTAAATCCTGCATATCTTTTCAGTCTTCTTATACAGGAAAAAACAATAACGTTCTTCTTGCAGGTAATGCTGCCGTTCCTGTTTATTCCTTTCTTTACAAGAAAAATCAGAAGATACCTGCTGATGATTCCCTTTATTGTAATGAATCTTGTTATAGGTGCAGGCTATGGCTATGCTGCAAATGTAGGTTTCCAGTATCTTTTCGGTCCTGTTTGTCTGCTCTTTTACATGGTTGTTATCAATGTTGATGATATGGGACAGAGGCAGAGGCAGAATATTCCCGTTGTGCTTGGTGCAGCAGCTATGATTCTCACATTCAGCAACAATTCACCTAAGTGGGGCTCTTATGTTGTGTATAATGCGCAGAAGGAATATTTTGATGCTCTTGATGAAATGGTAAAGTCAATTCCTGCTGATGCGTCAGTCGGTACTGATACATTTATGGTTCCTCATGCAGCCCTCCGTGATGAAGTTCATGTCTTTGACGGCAACGATTGGAGCGAGGATGGTGCGATTAATAATAAGGAAGATTTTGACTTCCTTGTTATATCAGTAAGAAGTGATGTTTACGAAAAGCAGAGAGATGTAATTGTTAATAATGGTTATAAGCTCTGGGCAGAGATTGAAGGAAAATATCAGGTATATGTAAGCTCAGCGTATGTTCCCGAATAAAAAGAATGGCGCTGTAAAAAAAGTGAAACCAAAAGTCCGAGTGGGCCATGGAAACGGTCCACTCGGACTTTTTTTAAATATAAAAATTGAAAAAGTGCAAAACTGTTGAAAACAGGGTATAACGAACACACCGGCAGAAAAATAATT
>JAFXAJ010000072.1 GCA_017517145.1 Ruminococcus sp. | reverse complement strand
ATTGGGCTATTATAGTTTTTCGACAATCTCAGGCGGATATTATCCGCCTGTAATTTAATTCTTCTGAATATTTTCCCTGTTTGCGGCAGCTTCATCAGCTGATGCTGCTTCCTTGGGAACAAGGCGTGCAGCGTTGGGGTCGAGTTTCAGAATAAGATTCTTTACATTCTCGTCAAGAGTGAGATTGTATGTCAGCTTCAATGCGTTAAGTGCATTGGGAATATCCTTTTGTATAAGGTAGTTTGATGAAAGCTGTGCTGCAACTTCGATTACCTGCTTATCAGGGCCGTAGTCGATGTCGTACTTCTTCATAACCTTAATCATTCTGTCCTGAGAAGGCTTCACGATGGGAGTACCCTTCAGGTCAGCAAGATGTTTCATTTCCATGGGAACAGCAGGGTGAGGTGCAAACATTACGCTTGCAACATAGAACACGCTTGCATCTTCGAACTCGCCGTATTCTGTGAGAATATAGCCGACATTTGCATAACATCTTGCAATAGCAGCAGGAGATGAAGCAACTTTAAGGGTTTCTCTTGTAACTTCAAGAACCATTTTTCTGTTGCGGATCAGCTTGTAAACCTCGCAAAGCTCGAATCTTGGGCCTACATCAACAGGATTGTACTCGATAGCCTTTTCAAGAATCGGGATTGCGTCGATATTTGCGCCTGTTTCAATAAGGAGATATGCGTAAGTTGTGATATACTCAGCAAAATCAAAGGGAGTACGGTTGAGTATTCTTGTTTCGTCCTTGAAAAGTATCTGACAGAGATTGTCCTCGAAGGGATTTCTCAGGGATACAAATTTTGCCGTATCTGTAGGGGCATAGTCAAGGGTGATTTTTTTGTAAAGTCTTTCAGCCAGAGGGATAGCGTCAATAATTTTTTTCTTTTCAAGGAGCTTTACAATTTTATCATAGTAAAGGTCAAGTCTTATACCGTCAATATGAGTAAGGCGTTCAACTTCCTTTTTTCTTTCCTCGGGCATAAGTTCAAGGAGAAGCTCACCGGCAGCATTTACGCCGTCGATGTTGCCTTCCTTAGCGAAATTTTCAGCTTCCGCTTTGAGCATTTTTTCGTTTTCTTCGGGAGAATCTCCCATTTTAGCTCTCAGCTCTTTAATAATATCATTTTTATCCATGTTTTCGTCCTCGTTTGATTATTTTCTCTTTGCCATATCTTTCTGGAACTTGGCATTGATTTTTTCAAGCTTCTTCTGATTTTTCAGTTCAGCCTTTGTGAGAAGTCTTTCTTCTCTTACAGGAGCAGCAGGTCTGGGAGAAGAAGGTCTTGAATAGCTGTTGTTTACAGGTGCCTTATACTCATCGCATACAGGAACATTCATCTGTGCCTTAGCTTCTGCCTTTTTCTTTTCCTTGAGGGAATTATCGCCAAGCTGTGAAAGGACATCTTCAACGGAATCAAGAACGCTTGTTCTCTGCTGCAGGCCCTGAGTTTCAGTAAGGCTCTGGTTAGCGTACTCCTTGGAAACGGAAATAGCGGAAATAAATGCCTGAGAAGTAGCCTTTGTATGGGGATTTGTAGCAATTTTTGAAACGTTTGCCGAAACAGGAGCGCCCTTTGCAGCTTCTGCGGCTGCAATTCTCTGACCGGGAGTCATATCTCTTGTGGAAGTGGGAATTTCCTGTGCAGCGGCTACAGCGTCACGAAGTCGTGTATTCTGATTGAAGCGCTGATTGAATGTTGAAGCAATTGGAACAGGAATATTCTGTCCGGGCAGGGGAACGAGAACAGGCTGACCGTTCTGGTCGTAACCCTGAATCTGCATCTGAATGTAGGAGTATATAGGCTGATTAATGCTGTCATAGCCTGTAATCTGCGGTACGGAGATTACCTGACCTACAGCGCCGGCAGGAGCAGACTGAACAGGAGCAGGAGCGGGCTGGACGGGAGCAGGCTGGACGGGAGCAGGTGTAGGCTGGGTATTCAGTGCGGAAAGTGCAGCTGAAACATCGTTCAGAACAGGTGCAGCAGCCTGAGTAGGTGCAGGAGCAGACTGAACAGGTTCTGCTTTGGGTACGGAGGGCTCATTCATTGCTGAGAGAGCGTCCGAAATATCATTAATAACGGGTGACTTAGGCTCGTATTCGGGAGCAATGTATTCAAGGTCATCGTCATCTTCGTCGTTGAATTCTTCAAATATGGGGTCATCATTAACTGAGGTATTCTGAGAAGGCATAGGGATATTCAGTGCGGAAAGTGCAGCTGAAATATCATCAAAGATATTATCGTCAGAAACCTTTTCTACTACGGGTTCAACTACAGGTGCTGCTGCAGGTGCAGGAGTTTCGGGAGCTGCTGTAGGAGTGCTTAATATCGAAGCAGGTTGAACAGGTGCGCCGTTCTGAGGAACAGGAGTAGGCTGAACAGGTGCAGACTGAACGGGAGCAGGAGTAGGATAGCTGTTTCCGCCGATGTCATCGAGAACAGGTGCAGTAACTTCCTTGGGAGCTGTTTTGGGAACAGGATAATCTCCGCTTCCAATGTCGTCAAGAACAGGTGCTTTTAAGCTGTTGTCAGCAGGGATTCCGCCTGTGAAAAGCTGATTTGCAAGAGTATCCCAGTCGTTTGCGTAATCACGGGAATCTTCTTCGTATGTATTTTCTGCTGCTTCAGACTGAACAGGTGCAGGAGCAGGCTGTGAATTAAGTGCGGAAAGTGCAGCTGAAATATCATCAATAACAGGGGGTGCAGCAGGAGCAGGTGCAGGCGCTTCTTCCTGTTTCGGCTCAGAAACAGCTGCAAACTGGGTAAGAAAATCTGTTTCGTCAGGAGTATCGGTATTCTGAGGCTCATCAGCAGGCTTGTTTATAGCGAACTGAGCGAGGAAATCATCAACGGGGACAGTTTCGGGCTGAGGTTCGCTTACAGCAGGTGCAGATGCAGTATTCTGTGTTTCCTGAACATCATCAACAGGCTTGTTTATAGCGAACTGAGCGAGGTCGTCGTTCAATGCAGGTGCGCCGTTGGGCTGATAAGCAGGCTTGGGAGCTTCTGTCACAGGTGCAGGAGGGGGCGGAGCAACGGGTGCAGGCTGTACAGGAGCAGGAGGGGGGAGAGTCTGGGGTGCGGTAATTTTAGCAGTTGTATTTCCAAGGGGAACAATACCTTCGTCAGCCATACCTCTTTTTGCTCTCAGTTTTTCTTCCTTGAGAATAGCTTTCATTTCCTTCTCGTCGGATTTAATCATTTCTCTGGCAATTTTTGTTTTGCATTTTATACAGGTGAGTTCACCTAAGTCTGTCATTCTTCCGCCGCGACGGAAACGAGTTGCATTTTCAGGCTTGAGCAGATTGATTCCGCAGCCTGTTCTCTTGTCATTGAAGGTTGCATGAACCTCGTCGTTAAATGAAGTTGTAACAAGTGTAATATTCATAACCACTCCTATCATGCGCTGACACGGGGTATACGCAGTCCACGCTTTGCGGCAGCGTGAGCCGATTTTTGTACGCAAAGGCATACATTTGGATTCTATTAGTTATATTATAACTCATTCTACAAAAAAAATCAACAGTTTTTTAATAATTAAATAGTAAAATTATACTAAGAATTAAATTTTCAGCGGAAATAACAAATTGTTAATGATTTTTTTGTCAAAAATTCCATTCATTGAGCAATAATAACAGACATTAAAATATGTGTGAAAATTTTCTCAAAGCTATTGCATTTCTCTTTATAATGTAGTATAATTAATATGTATTTATATTTGCAATATAAGGTTAGCTCTGAAATCTCTCTTACAATTTAATATATTAATTTATCTTGTGCTGCGGGTTTCAGAAAAAATCTATACTTTGCCATATACACGGAACGGAGGACGGTTATGAAACTTATTTCTGTGGTAGTGCCCTGCTATAACGAACAGGAAGTGCTGCCTATGTTTTATGATGAAATTATCAAAGTCACTGACGGTATGAAAAAAGAACATCCCGACACCGAATTTGAATTTCTCTTTATAAATGACGGCTCAAAGGACAGAACTCTCGAAATATTCAGAGAGCTTGCCGATAAGGACAAGCGTGTGAGATATATCTCCTTTTCCAGAAACTTCGGCAAGGAATCAGGTATGTACGCAGGTCTGAAAAACTGTAAGGGCGACTTTGTTGTTGTTATGGATGCGGATTTGCAGCATCCCCCTGCATTTCTCCCCGAAATGTACAACTATGTCAGAAGCGGCGAGTTTGACTGCGCTACAACACGCAGAGTCAGCAGAACAGGTGAATCTCCTGTCCGTTCATGGTTTGCAAGGAAATTCTACAAGATTATGAATAAAATTTCTGATACCGAAATTGTGGACGGTGCACAGGATTTCCGTTTCATGACAAGACAGATGGTTGACGCTATCCTCGATATGTCTGAATATAACCGTTTTTCAAAGGGTATTTTCAGCTGGGTAGGTTTCAGAACAAAATATATGCCCTACGAAAACGTGGAGCGTCCTGCAGGAACTTCCTCATGGTCTTTCTGGGGACTTTTCAGATATTCTCTTGAGGGTATTATGGCATTTTCCACATTCCCTCTTGCATTGTCGATTTTCTGCGGCATAATCAGCCTCGTTATCGGCTTTGTGCTTCTCGTGATTGCTCTTATTGTGGAATTTGCCACAAACAGTTCAGGCGCACTGCTGTTCATACTCTCCGTTATTTTCGGAATCGGCGGAGTTCAGCTTGGCTGCATCGGCATTATGGGGCAGTATCTCGGCAAAACCTACCTTGAAGTCAAGAATCGCCCCGTCTATATCACCGGTGAAACGGACGAGGACTACCGCAATAAGAAAAATGCGGACAAGTAAGCCTATATGAATAAACGGACACGACTTATCGTTTCCCTGCTCTTTGTGGTGCTGATAATTCTTGCCGTTGCCATTACAAGATTTTATACTGACGCTGAGGACAAGCCCGCTAAAAACGGCGGCAGCGAATCCATTGAGAAAATCCTCTCCTCAAACGAGGAGGGATATTCCGTTTTCAGCGACAGCAGCGGAAATTGCGGTATTGCTGAAGCAGGCAGAATTACTGCCGCTGCTGAATGGCACAGTCTTGAATTTGCGGATAACTTCCGCTGTATTGCATCAAAAAAGGCTGACGGAAAGCTGAAATACGGCTGTGTTGACCTTGAGGGAAACGTTATAGTTCCACTTATATATAGTAATATCGGGAAAAAAACAATTCTGGGCACGGAGTTTTATTGCGCTGAATCTGCTGATGACGGCAGTTTTGTCCTGTACAATCAGGATTTCATTCCGTGTTTCAGTACACCGTGGGAAAAATGTGAGTTTTCAGAAGATGAGATAATTCTCGGAAGCTCAGACGGTTCTTATGTCTATACCGTGGGAAAGGACGGCTTGCTTTTCAAAAGAGCCGCTGTTTCAGGCAGTATCATGAACCGCCCGTATAATTTGAATATTTACAGCCGTGTTCTCCTCTCAAAGCTGTCGCCTGTCATGATTGAGGAAATGCTGAACTTCACTGAAATGTATGTGGAGTATGCCTTCCGTCTTGACGACTCGGCTATGAAGGCAAACGGTGCGGATATGCGGAAATTTTCCGTTGTCTATCCCGATTCTGACAAAATTAATACAAGACGGCTCAAAGCTGTCCCCGAAATTCACATCTATAATGTCGGTTCGGAAAATGGAGTTCCCCTTTATGAAGTTTCTGTTTCCGCTGATGCCGATATATTATATACTGCGGAAAACGGCGAAAACTCAAACTATCCCCACACAATAAAGGCTTCGGTCATGTTCTGCGGAAATTATGACGCAGATCTGGAGGCGCTGTCGGGTTCGTTTGAACCGGAAAATCCCGAGTATCCGCAGGAGGAAACAACGGAAGGGGCAACTACAGATACCCCTGACACCAACAGAAATGGAGAATAGAAACTATGTCAAAAAAAGTTGCAGTTATCATGGGAAGCGACAGTGACTTCCCTGTTGTGAAATCAGCTCTCACTGAACTTAAAAAATACGGCGTTGAATTTGAATGCCGTGTAATGAGCGCACACCGTACACCTGCTGAGGCTTGCGGATTTGCCGCAAATGCAAAGGCTAACGGTTTCGGAGCTATTATCTGCGCCGCAGGTATGGCTGCTCACCTTGCGGGCGTTGTTGCAGGTCATACAACACTGCCTGTAATCGGTATTCCTATGAAATCCGCTGCTCTTGAGGGCATGGACGCACTTCTTGCTACTGTTATGATGCCCCCCGGAGTGCCTGTTGCAACAGTTGGTATCAACTGCGCTAAGAATGCGGCAGTTCTTGCTGTTCAGATGCTGGCAATTTCAGACGAGGCTCTTGCTGAAAAGCTTGCCGCTGAGAAAAAGGCTATGGCTGACGGTGTTATTGCTAAGGATGCTGCTTTACAGGAAGAAATCGCTAATCTATAGGGAACCTCTAAAAACCTCCCTCACGGCTAAATTTCTATGACAAATATCATTTACTGCGTTGCCAAACCTTGCAATACACAAAGTATTACTGCGGTTTGTCGCCTTGTAACTGATATTTGTCATATACGAAATTTCGCTCGTGTTCCGGTTTTTAGAGAACCCCTGTAATTATACAGGGCTGTACATCTGGCAGCCCCACATACAAACACTCACAATTTCCGCATTGCTGCGGAATTGCATATACATTCTCAAGGAGGAATTTTTAAAATGGAAAATATTGTAAAAATGGAACAGCTCTATGAGGGCAAGGCTAAGAAGGTTTACGCTACAAATGACCCTGACTGCGTTATCGTTGACTACAAGGACGACGCTACAGCTTTCAACGGCGAAAAGAAGGGCACAATTGCTGGTAAGGGCGTAATCAACAACAGAATGACAAACTTTATGTTCAGCATGCTGGAAAAAGAGGGCGTTCCCACTCACCTTGTAAAGGAAATCAGCGACCGTGAAACAATTGTTAAGAAGGTATCCATCGTTCCCCTTGAGGTTATCATCAGAAACGTTGCTGCCGGAAGCTTCTCCAAGAGAATGGGCGTTGAGGAAGGCACTAAGCTCCTTTGTCCTATCCTTGAATTCAGCTACAAGAACGATGATTTAGGCGATCCCTTTATCAACGACTACTATGCACTTGCACTTGGTCTTGCTACAAAGGAAGAAATCGACACAATTGCTAAGTATGCTTTCAAGGTAAATGAGTTCATGGTAGAGTTCTTCAAGAAGCTCAATATCGACCTCATCGACTTCAAGATTGAGTTCGGTAAGACATCTGACGGCACAATTATTCTTGCTGACGAAATTTCTCCCGATACATGCCGTTTCTGGGACAGCACAACTCACGAAAAGCTTGATAAGGACCGTTTCCGCAGAGATATGGGCGGCGTAGAGGACGCTTATCAGGAAATTATGAAGAGACTTATGGGTGAATAATAATGGGCGGTTTTTTTGGCGCAGCTTCTAAAAACGACTGTATAACTGATGTTTTCTTCGGTACGGATTACCACTCCCATCTGGGTACACGCCGTGGCGGTATGACTTCTTATTCCGAGGACAGAGGATTCCAGAGGTCAATTCACAGTATCGAAAATTCGCCCTTTCGTACAAAGTTCGAGGATGATGTCGTAAATATGAGGGGCAAGCTCTGTATCGGCTGTATCAGCGATACAGACCCCCAGCCTATTATGGTTCGCTCAAAACTGGGACTCTACGCTATATGCTCAATTGGTATTATCCGTAATGCCGAGGAGCTTACAGAGGAGCTCTTGCAGAACGGCTGTGCGAACTTCGAAACAATGAGCAGCGGAAATATCAATTCCGGCGACCTTATAGGCGCACTTATAGCGCAGAAGGATAACTTTGTCGATGGTATACGCTACGCTCAGGAAAAAATCGAGGGTACAATTTCCCTTATCATACTTACAAAGGACTGCATTATTGCTGCCCGTGACAAATACGGCAGACTCCCCGTTGTTATCGGCAAGAGATGGGACGGATACTGCTTGTCTACGGAATCCTTTGCTTTCCAGAAGATGGAATATGAAACATATAAGGAGCTTACCGCAGGCGAAATCATCAGAATGACTGCTGACGGCGTTGAAACTATTGCCGAGGGCGACCCTTCACAGATGAAAATGTGTACTTTCCTCTGGACTTATTACGGCTATCCTACAGCCTGCTATGAGGGTATAAACGTTGAGGTAATGCGTACACGCAACGGCGAGATTATGGCGGAAAATGACATTGCAGCGGGCAGACTTCCCGATGTTGACTATGTTTGCGGAGTTCCCGATTCGGGTACACCCCATGCTATAGGCTATGCAAACAGAAGCGGAATCCCCTTTGCACGCCCTTTCATCAAGTATACTCCTACATGGCCCAGAAGCTTTATGCCTTCAAGCCAGAGTATGAGAAATAAAGTGGCAAAAATGAAGCTTATACCTGTTCACGAGCTTATTGAGGGCAAAAAACTTCTTTTCGTTGATGACAGTATTGTCCGCGGCACTCAGATGCGTGAGACTGTTGAATTCCTCTACGCAAACGGTGCTAAGGAGGTTCACATGCGTTCAGCTTGTCCTCCTATCATGTACAGCTGTAAATATCTCAACTTCTCAAGAAGCCATTCAGAACTGGAGCTTATTGCCCGTCAGATTATTGACGAGTTCGAGGGCGAGGAGGGCGTTAAGTATCTTGCGGAATACAGCGATTCTTCCACTGTACGAGGCGGAAAACTCCGTGATGAGATATGCCGCAGATTAAAGCTCACTTCCCTTGAATTTCAGACGCTCCCCGGCAAGGTAAAAGCTGTGGGACTTCCCGAATGTAACCTTTGTACTTACTGCTGGAGCGGTAAGGAATAACAATTAACTGGAGGATTATTATGAATAACAGTTTTTCCGAAAGCTACAAGAAGGCAGGCGTTGACGTTACTGCCGGTTATAAGGCTGTTGAGCTTATGAAACAGCATATCGCAAGAACAACTCTCCCCGGCTGCATTTCAGGAATCGGCGGATTCGGCGGACTTTTCGAGCTGGATATGACAGGTATTTCCAAGCCTGTACTCGTTTCAGGTACAGACGGCGTTGGTACAAAGATAAAGATTGCGTTCATCATGGACAAGCACGATACAGTTGGTATCGACTGCGTTGCTATGTGTGTTAACGATATTATCTGCTGCGGTGCAAAGCCTCAGTTCTTCCTTGATTATATTGCCTGCGGAAAGAATATTCCCGAAAAGATTGCTGAAATCGTATCAGGTGTTGCTGAAGGCTGTGTTCAGGCAGGCTGTGCTCTTATCGGCGGCGAAACAGCAGAGCATCCCGGTCTTATGCCTGAGGAAGAATATGACCTTGCAGGTTTCTCCGTTGGTGTAGTTGACAAGGACAAGATTCTCAAGCCCGATACACAGAAGGCAGGAGATGTGCTTATCGCTATCAAGTCCAGCGGTGTTCACTCTAATGGTTTCTCCCTCGTAAGACGAGTATTCGATGTAAACGAGCAGAATCTCGCTATGCACTTTGATGATTTAGGTGCAACTCTCGGTGAAACTCTCCTTACACCTACACGTATTTACGTAAAGGCTGTTATGAATCTTATTGATACAGTGAACGTTAAGTCTGTTTCACATATCACAGGCGGCGGTTTCTATGAGAATATTCCCCGTTCACTTCCCAAGAATCTTGCAGCTAAGATTGAGCGCAATGCTGTACAGGTTCTTCCTATCTTTGACCTTATCGCAAGAAGCGGAAATATCCCTGAGCGTGATATGTTTAACACATTCAATATGGGCGTTGGCATGATTGCCTGTGTTGACAAGAATGACGCTGACAAGGCTATTGCTGCTCTCAAGGCAGCAGGCGAGGACGCTTATATCCTCGGTGAACTTGTAGAATCAACAGAGGGCGTTATTATCTGTTAAGTTTTAGAGAACTTATTTAGAAAATCTTATATTTAATACCTACGGAGGTGCAGGTGTATGAAAAAATTTCTTACAACAGTAACGGTATCAATTGTGACGGCTATGGGCATTTCTTCAATGCCTGCATTTTCTGCAGGCGAAGCAATGGACTTCACAGGCGATGACAGAGTAGATGTTTATGACCTGATTTGTGCCAGAGAGGACGGTCTGGAAGCTGATAAAATTCGGCTTATGGCGGATTTTCTCCTCGGAAACGGCGATGGCTTCAAGGAAGATAAGCCAAACAGCGGAAATCAGAATCCCGGCGGCGGTTATGACAGCAATTATACCATTGATGAAAGCTGTATTCTTGAACCAAAGGGCACAATACATACAGGTGACGGTACATACTACGGCGGCGGTTATGTAGGCGGATGCGCTATGCTTGACCCCGTTTCTAAGGATTACTGGATTGTTGCCATGAATCTTGCCGACTACAATGACGCTCAGCTTGCAGGTGCTTATCTGGAAGTTACAGGAGAACTGGGCACTATAAATATGCTGGTGACAGACCTGCTGCCCGAAGGCAAAAAGGGCGACCTCGACCTTTACGTTGACGCATTCCCCCTTATTGCACCGCAGGAAAAGGGCAGAGTTCCCGTGTCATGGAAAATTGTTCCCCTTGATACAGCGGAAAATGCTCCCGTAAGCTATAAGTGGAAAGAGGGTACAACAGAATTCTGGTGCGGAGTTCAGGTGCGTAATCACCGTTATCCCATTACAAAGCTGGAGTATCTCAATGAAAACGGCGAATTTGTAGAAATAAAGCGCCGTCCTTACAACTACTTTGAGTCGATGGAAATGGGTAAAGGCCCGTTTACTTTCAGAATTACCGACATATACGGACAGGTTATAATAGACGAAAATATTCCTCTGTCTACTGACGATACGGAAATAATTCCGGGACACGTTCAGTTCCCGAAATAAGGAGCGTCCTATGAAAATCGAAAAAGCTGACTATGTATGGGCGGTACTCTCATTTATAACCGTGGGCATAACATTTCACTACGGCGTTCTTCTCTATGGTCTGCTTGGTATTTATGCCGCTATGGTTCTGTTGTTTTTTTACCATATCATGAGTATCCGCAGCCGTTTTGCCGATACAGAGGCGGCTTACGGCACAGTTACGGGATACCGTACAGAAAAGACAATGACAGAGTACTACTACCCAATAGTTGAATTTGAAACGGCTGAAAATGAGCTTATCAGCGCTGTTTATGACTACCCCGACAAGAAGAAAAGGTACAACATCGGGGAGGATGTGCTGATTAACTATTCCGTTAATGCCCCCCTTTCGTTCTTTTTTGCAGAACGTGAAAAGGAGCTTACAAATATATACTACAGATGTATAATATTCGGCGGTGCGGCGGCTGTTATTGTGCTTATACTTGCCGTTGCTCTGGGGTAATCCATATTTTAAAACAGGAGATTTATCAATGAAAAATATTGTTGTTCTCGTTTCGGGAGGCGGTACTAATTTACAGGCGCTTATTGACGCTGAAAAAGCAGGAGAAATCCTCGGCGGAAAAATAACCTGTGTTATATCTTCAAATCCCGCAGCTTATGCTCTTGAAAGAGCAAAAAACAACGGCATATCTACGAGAATTATCCCAAGACGGGATTATTCCGACTCAAAAGCCTACAGTATCGCTGTCCTTAATGCCCTTGATGAGGAGCAGGCGGATCTCGTGGTGCTGGCAGGCTTTATGACTATTCTTGACGAGTGCGTCACAAGCAAGTATGCATATAAGATAATCAACGTTCACCCTGCGCTTATTCCCTCATTCTGCGGAGAGGGTTACTATGGACTTAAAGTTCACGAAGCGGCTCTCAGTTATGGAGTAAAGGTCAGTGGTGCTACAATTCATTTTGTAAATGAGGAAGCAGACGCAGGAGCAATTATCCTGCAGGGCGTGGTAAACGTTGAAAAGGACGATACACCCGAAATTCTCCAGAAGCGTATTATGGAAAATGTGGAGTGGAAGCGTCTCCCTAAGGCAGTTTCACTTTTCTGTCAGGATAAAATTGAAATTGTTGACGGCAGAGCTTACGTCAAGGAGTAAGCCGTGAAGCTGTCGGCTATTACGGAGAATCAGCGTATAAAAAAGCTTTTTTTAAGCTTTATGATGTATGCTTTTCTCGGTTGGTTTTATGAAGTTTTTCTTGAAGTCGTAGTCTATCGCTGGGGATATTCCGACAGGGGAGTTCTTTTCGGACCATATTGCCCTGTATACGGAGTAGGAGCAATTCTTTTCCTCGGTGCATTTCGACCGCTTATGAAGAAAAAAGAGCCTGACTGGTTCAGATTTTATGTAAAGCCGATTATCATATTTCTCGGCTGTATGGCAATTGCTACCACGGTGGAACTTCTTGCAAGCTATATGCTGGAATATTTCACGGGAGCATGGCCGTGGCAGACATATGCGGATTATGAAATAAACTTTCAGGCGAGAATTGCACTCAGCCCGTCAGTGCGTTTCGGACTGGGCGGATTACTTTTCCTCTATATAGTTCAGCCGTTTTATGACTGGCTGTTTTCAAAGGCAAAGGAAAAAACGCTGAATATAAT
>JAFXAJ010000071.1 GCA_017517145.1 Ruminococcus sp. | reverse complement strand
CCTTTGGCAGAGTCAAGAGACAGAGTCTCTTGCAGGGTATGGGACGGAGTCCCATGCAGAGCAAAGCTCTGCAATGCGTTTAAGCGCTCTGCAAGGGGTGAATTTCAAAACAGTCCTGTGGACTGTTTTGAAAGAGGGGGCGCTCTGCAAGAGAGAGCGTCCCCTTAAAAACATTTTATTATAACTTTTTCTACAGACTGAGCCGAGAGATAACTCTCGGCTATTTTGAAAAACATGATTGACTTTTCCGTTTTATTGATGTATAATAGATGTAAGAATATTCTTTTGTATGCTGAACTTATTCAGCGCAAATTATTTTGTAAAGAAGGTATGGAAAATGGCAAACGAAAAAAGTTTGAAAATTTTAATTGTGGACGATGATAAAAATATATGCGATCTTCTCCGCCTTTACCTCGAAAAAGACGGCTACAGCGTTATTCTCTCCCATGACGGAGAAGAAGCTGTTGTAAAATTCAACGCTCTCAAGCCTGATATGGTGCTCCTTGACATAATGCTCCCCGGCATCGACGGCTGGCAGGTTTGCCGTGAAATACGCAAAAAATCCAATGTGCCGATTATCATGATTACTGCAAAAGGCGAAACTATCGACAAAGTTATCGGTTTGGAACTGGGCGCTGATGACTATATCGTTAAACCCTTCGATGCTAAGGAGGTTATTGCCCGTATCAACGCTGTTACACGCCGTGTAGGCAATGTGAACGTTGAGCCCGAAGTGAAGGAAGTCCGCTACGAAAGACTTTCTGTTAATATGACACGCTACGAGCTTAAAGTCAACGGCAAAATTATTGATACTCCTCCCAAAGAGCTTGAACTTCTTTACTACCTTGCTTCAAATCCCAACAGAGTTTACACCAGAGACCAGCTCCTTGACGAAGTATGGGGATTTGAATATTACGGCGATTCCAGAACTATTGACGTTCATATTAAGCGTCTCCGTGAAAAACTGGAAGGTATTTCCGAAAAATGGGCACTTAAAACTGTCTGGGGTGTAGGCTATAAATTTGAAGCAGATGAAGAAGAGTAATTCTGCTTACCTACAGTATATTCGGGGGGCAGTCTGACTGTCCCCTTAATTTTCGGAGGTGATTTCATTGAAATCCAAAAACAGCACATATTATCTGCTATTCCGTCTGATTATTATAATTATTGCAAGTATACTCATTATCCTCGGTGCAGTTATTATAAACACTTCTACTTCAATGCACAGAAAATCTGAACTGAACAGGATAAAATCTTCCGGCGACCTTTACATTAGCTGTATAACCGATGAATATACCAAAAATAAGGAATCCTACCTTGAAGGTGCGGCATATTACAGCAACAAGCTTGCCTGCGAACAGGAAGTCCGCATCTACCTCTTTGACAGTGACGGAAAATGCCTGTCCTCTCCTGACGGAAACAACGCCCGTTCACTGAAAGCATCTACCATGAAGGAGCTTGAAAAAAATGACTTTCTCGGACTGGATTCAAAACATCTTTCCCAGAACGTCCCCTCCCTCATGTACATCACCAAATTTTTCCTCCGTGAAAGCGACGGAAAATATACTGCAAGATATGTCCTCGCAGCAGGCACTACAGAGCAGATAGAAATATTCAACATTATCACTCTTACTGTCTATGTTACCGTTGCACTTATTCTCTTTGCTGTCTGCTTTATTATATTCAAACGTAAAATTATTGCAGAAATAAAGTTTGAGGAGGAATTTCTCCGCATTGTGGAGGCATATTCCAAAGACAACTTTTCTGAAAAGCTGTCCACGGATATTTCCCCGAATCTCAAGCGTATCTGCGACCTTGTCAACACTCTTGCTTCAAATGTGGAGAAAAGCGAGGAAACAAGCAGTACGTTTATTTCCAACGTTTCCCACGAGCTGAGAACGCCTATGACGACTATCGGCGGATTTGTTGACGGTATCCTTGACGGCACAATCAAGAAAACCCGTCAGCAGGAATATCTCATTCTCGTTTCACAGGAAATTCAGCGTCTGCGTATTCTCATAACGTCAATGCTGAATATGAGCCGTTTTGAGGCAGGTACACTACAGCCGAATTTTCAGAACACAAACTTGACTGACCTTGTAATAAAAGTTGTCCTCATGTTTGAAAAGCGCATCGAAGAAAAAAATCTGGAAGTTGAAGAACTTGACAGCGGCAGACTGTTTGCCGTTGCCGACCCTGACCTCATGCAGCAGGTAATATATAATCTGGTTGAAAATGCCGTAAAATTCGTAAACGAGGGCGGCACTCTCTCTTTCAGCTTTGAAGAAAAAGAAAATATCTGCACTATCGGCGTAAAAAATACAGGCGAAGGTCTGAAAGATTCAGAAATACAGCAGGTTTTCAACAGATTCTACAAAACTGACTCATCCCGCGGCAAGGATACTACAGGATTGGGGCTTGGTCTGTCAATATCACGTAAAATCGTGCATCTTCACAACGGCCACATTATTGTGAAAAGTGTATACGGAGAATATACAGAATTCCTTGTGCAGATTCCAAAGGACTGCACTAAGAAAAAGAAAGAAATAGTCGAATAAGGAGAAAATATGAACAACAGAGACAACGTTTTCAATGAACTTCAGAGGGAACAGCCCGAACAGCCTGTTTCTCCTGTAAATCCGCAGGCTCCTCCCCCTGCAAATCATGGTATGTACGGCTATCCGCAGCAGTATAATCCCCAGCAGCATAACAATATGTACGGCGCTCCTCCTTATGGAATGCCAATGCCTGGGTATAATATTCCAACTCCTGAACAGAGAGCCGCTCTGGAGGAAAAGGAATCCAATCAGCGAATAAAAAACGAAAAAGCCATTGTTGTACTTTTTGTTATACTTGTGGTAATTGCAGCAGCTCTGGGAATCAGCGGTATAGTCTACGACATTGCAACCAGCCGCAGCCGAATTGAAAGCATGGACAAGGGGGCAAAAGTGGTAATATATCAGAATTCCAAGCCTGAAAAATCGGAAGAACTTACCGAAATAGTAGACGAATACGGAAGATATACCACAGAAGGCGTTGCAGCGGCGGTACGTGACTCAATTGTTGAGATTTACACATATTCCGACGCATTTCAGAACAAGCTCATGGGCACAGGTTCAGGCGTTGTCCTCAACGATGACGGATATATCGTCACAAATGCCCATGTCCTTGACGCTGAGGGCTATCACGATGTTCACACCGCAGACGGAAAAATCTACTCCGCCACAATCGTCGGCAGAGACGCAAAAACCGATATTGCCGTACTTAAAGTCAACTCATCAACCCTTGTTCCTGCTGTTCTGGGCGATTCCGATGAGGTTGTTGTCGGTGAAGAAGTGGTAGCAATCGGAAATCCCGCAGGTCTTACGGGAACAGTCACAAACGGCATTGTTTCCGCCGTAAATCGTGAAATCCGCAGTGATACCACAGGCTTTGAAATGAACTGCATACAGACAAATGCGGCAATTTCTCCCGGAAATTCCGGAGGTGCGCTTGTTAATATGTACGGGCAGGTTATCGGAATCACTTCTTCAAAATATGTCAGCGGATTCTACGAGGGACTTGGTTTTGCCATTACAATCAACGAAGCAAAGCCGATTATTGAGGAGCTTATCACAAACGGCTTTATCGGCGGACGTTTCAGAATAGGTATAACTCTTGTTGACATGAGCAATGAAGTAAACGTTATGACTATTGAGGAAGAGCTCGGATTTGAACTGCCGGAGGATTTTACGGGTATCTACATCAACGACATCAGCGAGGACTGCGATATTGCCAATACTGCCCTTGAAATCGGCGACTTCATCACAGAAATTGACGGAAAGCACGTTGAGACTTATGACGAGCTTTACGACGCTATCAGCGCAAAATACGGTGCAGGTGATGTTGTACCTGCAACCTGCGCAAAGGTTGACAAGGACGGAAATATTGAAGAATACGAAATTGAGTTCATGCTCATGGAAGATACCAGCGGTGATTATTAAGGCATTTTTCTAATTTAGGATAAAATATAAGGCAATACTACAAATGACAACTGTTGTAGTATTGCCTTGATTATAATTATTGTAAATTTCCAAAAGGAGGATTTAAATGGCAAGTTATTTAGACATTAAAAATGTTTTAAAAAAAATATTTCGTTTAGAGACTGAAATGGACGAGACATGTGATATAGAGCTGTCTTCATCTCAGTATATAAATGAAGAGAATATCGTTATTAAAAGTATTGATTTAAAAATAGCTTTTGATAAAATGAAGAGCTTTGCAAAAAATGAACTTGAAATGTCATCACATAATCACCTTGAGATCGCAGTTCAATTTCTAAGTCAAAGGATTCCTTTTTTTAGAGAGCTAGAGCCTATACATGATTTAACAAATGGCATTAATTATTCAATAGGGTTATCTTCCATTGAGTATTGTTTATTTATTTTAAATGAAATCTGCGAAAGTGATAATCGTGATAAATTGATTGCTGAGATTCAATTTATGAACTCACATAGATCTAGATATGCCAACTTATCAAGTAATAGCAATCAAATCGATATATTGCCTAGACTATTTAAAATTCGCACGTTTCGTGTGAAATCTGATGATTCTATATCAAATTCAAAATTAAAACAATATATAAAGGCATTTGAGTTTACGTACATGTATAAGCAAGCACGAGCAATTCGTGAATACAGAAATTTGGAAGAAATGTATTTTATTAGTGATTCGATTTTAAGGTTCCCTCGTAAACCTTTAGATTCACCACCTCAAAGAATCTATAATACAGATGTTCTTGAATATTATACAATGGGTATGGAATCCATAGACCCATTTACCATGTATATTTCATTCTATCATGTTATTGAATATTATTTTGATGAAGTATTCAAAAAGCACCTTACAAATGAGATAAAAAATAAAATAACAAGTCCAGATTTTTCTTATAAAAACGAAAATAAACTTTATGATTTAGCCAAATATATAAAAAAACATATGAATAGCGATGCAGAATCTGGAAAAGGCAACGAATTTGAATCATTAAAATACGTTTTAATGGAATATGTAACTATTGAGGATTTGAAAAATAAAATAAACGATTATAAATTAGTAGATACAGATTATTATGAAAATACTAAGGTACCATTTGCTACTTCAAAAAACACTAAAATTTCTTGGTCCGACACAACAGGCGTTGTTACCAACATTGCAACACGAATTTACGAAACAAGAAACTCTCTTGTTCACAGTAAAAGTGACCATGCAGCTAATCAATATAAACCATATGAAAACAAAAGTGAACTTATTAAAGAAATTCCATTAATAAAATCCGTTGCAGAATTGGTTATAATAAAATCAAGTAAAGTGTTATAATAAGATTATATTTCACATCAGCTTCTCCGGTCTTTCCTTGTTAACGCCTGTAATTCCTCCAATTGCTCCGGATACAGCAAGCATAACAAGCTTGACAGGTGAAGTAAATTCCCCGATTATAAGAGATATACCGAGGATTATCCCATAGATTATACAGCCGCACAGAGCCCCTTCCGCCATGCCATATCGACGGCGGTACCGTCCGCATAAGCTGCCGCTGAAATATCCGCTTACACAAAGGCTCACAACGGCAGATATTTTCCCGAACATGAGGGATTTAAAAATAAAACAGGACAGCAGTGCGCACACTCCGCAGCACAAAATTCCGCATAGCAAGCCGAATCCCACTGATAACCCGAATCCTGAAATAGTGCTGTCCCACAGCTTTTTTCTATAACGTCCCATAAAAAAACCTCCGCAAAGTATTGCTTAATACTATGCGGAGTCTTATTTTTTTATTCCTCTGTATCTTCGGAATCCTTTTTCTTCTTGGACTTTTTCTTGTCATCCTCGTCGCTAACGCCGGCTGCTGCAAGCTTTGTCTTAGCCTTAGCCTGAGCTTCCTTTGCACGCTCGCTGTTAGTAACATTTTCAGCGATTGCCCACTTCTTAATGCGAAGCTTATGACGCTCGCCGCCTGTTTCGATAACTACAGTATCATCACCGATACGGAAAACCATACCAACGATACCGCCGCTGGTGATAACTT
>JAFXAJ010000070.1 GCA_017517145.1 Ruminococcus sp. | reverse complement strand
TCCCTGTGAGCCGTAGCCGATTACAGCAATTGTCTTGCCGTAGAGAAGTGATAAATCGCAGTCCTGTTCGTAAAAAACCTTTGCAGTATTTTCCATGATGAAAAATCTCCTTTAAAATATAATTATAATTTATGTAATTGCTTTAAGGCAATTATATTTGAATAAAAATCTGTGTAGGGGCGTATATTATCCGCCTGATTACCTTTCAGTTGTAAGGCAGTTTTCGCCTCTTTCGATAGCAACCATACCTGTACGGCACATTTCCATAATGCCATAGGGCTTCATAAGGTCGATAAATGCGTTGATTTTTGAAGTTTCACCCGTCAGCTCGCACACAAGTGCAGTGGGGGAGTAGTCAACAATCTTTGAACGGAAAATCTCAACGGCAGTCATAATATCCTGTCTGGTTGAGGGAGTGTTTCTCACTTTTATGAGAAGCAGTTCACGGATAACTGTTTCGTGAGGGTCAAGTACCTCCACTTCCTTTACATCGTGAAGCTTTTCAAGCTGTTTTACAATACGCTCCTTTATATCGTCGTCACCGTGGAAAACTACGGTAATACGTGAAAATTCAGCGGATTCCGTCTCGCCTACAGTAAGGCAGTCGATATTGAAGCCGCGTCGGGTGAACATACCTGAAACACGGCTGAGCACACCGCTTATATTTGAAACAATAACACCGATAACATACTGTTTATTCTGCATACTTAGCACCTCACTTTATTTCCGTGATAATATCGTCAATTGAGCCGCCCGGTGGGAGCATTGGGAGTACAAACTCGTTGCAGTCAACGGCACAGTCAATGAGATATGGGCGGTTTTCAGCAAATGCTTCGGCAGCTGCTTTTTCAAGCTCCTCAGCGGTAAATGCCCTTGCAGCCTTGATGCCGAAAGCTTCTGCAAGCTTTACGAAATCAGTGGGGCGGTTCAGGGTTGTATTTGAATAGTGCTTGTTGAAGAACAGCGTCTGCCACTGACGAACCATGCCGAGAACGCCGTTATTCATAATTACGATTACAAGAGGGCTGTTCTGAACTGCGGCAGTTGCCATTTCATTGAGATTCATGCCGAAGCTGCCGTCACCAGTGAAAAGGATTGAACGCTTGCCTGTAGTTGCCGCACCGATAGCCGCACCCATGCCGTAGCCCATTGTTCCAAGACCTCCGCTTGTGAGGAATGTTCTGGGCTTTTTGAATGGGTAACGCTGTGCAGTCCACATCTGATGCTGTCCTACGTCTGTTACGATTATATCGGAATCTCCAGCCTTTTCGCTGATAATATCAATGATTTTGTATGGGTCAAGGCGGTTTTCAGCAGGAATTCCCGACATACTGCATGGCTTTGTGCAGTCGCCGCACTTTTTCTCAAAATCTTTTTTGGAAGCGTAAGCGCTTTCAAGGCGGCGGATTTCCTCATCTTTGAGCTCAGCAATACGCTTGCTCCAGTCGCTTCTCTCCGTCTTTTCAAGCATTGGGAGAAGTCTGTAAAGCGAATCCTTTATATCGCCCTGAATTGACAGATTTGAAGTGATATTCTTGTCAAGTTCTGCTGAATCAATGTCAATGTGTATTAAGCTGAAATTCTTGTTGAATCGCTTTTTGTCGCCTGTTGCTCTGTCGGAGAAACGTGCGCCGAGAGCAATTACAAGGTCGGCTTCGTCAAGAGCAATTGAAGAAGCGTACTGACCGTGCATACCGTTCATGCCGAGGAAAAGAGGGTTGTCTTTTGGAATTGCTGAAAGTCCCATAAGGGTACAGCCGATAGGAGCATTGATTTTTTCAGCTAACTGAACAACTTCCGCAGAAGCTTTTCCTGATATGATACCGCCGCCGAAATAAATATAAGGACGTTTTGAAGCCTTAATCATTTCAGCAGCCTGTTTTAATTTCAGTTCAGATGCGAATTTAAGGGGATATGGGCGAACCGGTTCCTTTTTAGGTTCAAAATCCCACTGTGCAACCTGTACGTCCTTTGGAATATCCACAAGAACAGGGCCGGGTCTGCCTGATTTAGCAATTTTAAATGCTGAACGGAGAGTATCTGCCAGTTCACGGATGTCCTTGACAATGAAGTTGTGCTTTGTAATAGGCATAGTCACGCCTACAATGTCAACCTCCTGAAAACTGTCCCTGCCGATAATAGACGTAGGAACGTTGCCTGTAATTGCAACCATGGGGATTGAATCAAGATAAGCAGTAGCTATACCTGTAACGAGATTAGTCGCACCCGGACCGGATGTGGCGATACAAACGCCGACTTTTCCTGTGGCTCTTGCATACCCGTCAGCTGCATGAGATGCACCCTGTTCATGGGCGGTGAGTATATGATTTATTCTGTCGCTGCACTGATAGAGTTCATCGAAAAGGCTGAGAACCTGACCGCCCGGATAGCCGAAAACGGTACCAACTCCCTGTTCTATCAGAGTTTCAACAACAATTTTTGCGCCTGATATTTTCATATTATCATCCTTTTTCATTGCTCCGAATTTTAATCTGCGGAGCATATATTTAACCTATTATATCATTATAACACGTTTGCGGGAGAAAAGCAATATACATAAGAAAATAAAGTTGTTTTTACAGGGAATAAATCATGCAGAATAGTGTTCGATACTTTTGGTGGGCAATGTTTATATATTGGGAACCCCTATATTGGGAACCTCTATTTTTATTTTAACATATTATTCACAGCACTTACGAGAGCTTTGATTGACGATATAATAATATCGTTGTCTATACCTGTGCCCCAGAAGCTTTTGTCGTTGCCGTCAATAATTTCTACATAAGAAACAGCTTTTGATGCTGAACCTACTTCAAGGGCGTGTTCGGTATAGCTGTTAAGGCTGAAATCAAGTCCTGTGTAGGAACGTATAGCATTGCTGACAGCGTCAAGTCGTCCGTTTCCGTTGTCGGTGACGGATGCTCTTCTGCCGTTGTATGTGAGAGATACTGTAGCTTCAATGCCGTTGTGCTGAACGTAATGAGTTTCAATGACATTAAGTGGGGCAGAAATATCCACAAACTGCTCTTTGAAAATAGCGTATACTTCATCGGGAAGCAGTTCCTTATGCTTGTGGTCGGATATGCTTTTAACCATATATCCCACAGTTTCACGCATTTTCTTAGGCAGGTCGTAACCGAAGTTCTTTTCAAGGATATAACCGATACCGCCCTTGCCTGACTGACTGTTGATACGGATAACATCTGCGGAGTATTCTCTGCCCACATCCTTGGGGTCAATGGGCAGATAAGGTACAGTCCAATGCTCTGTGTGGCCTTTCTCACGCCATTTCATACCCTTGGCGATAGCGTCCTGATGAGAGCCGCTGAATGCAGCGAATACCAGCTTGCCCGAATATGGCAGACGCTCGTAGACGCTCATATTTGTAACTCTGCTGTAAACATCGGCAATTGACGGAATATCGGAGAAATCCAGCTGAGGGTCAACACCCTGTGAGAACATATTCATTGCAAGGGTGATAATATCAACGTTACCTGTACGCTCGCCGTTTCCGAAAAGAGTGCCTTCAACACGGTCAGCACCTGCAAGGAGAGCCATTTCTGCATCTGCAACAGCACAGCCTCTGTCGTTATGGGGATGAGTGGAGATTACAACATTTTCACGGTATTTTATATTCTCGCACATATATTCAACTTGATTTGCGTAAACGTGGGGCATTGAAACCTGCACTGTAACAGGGAGATTTATAATAACCTTATCTTTAGGGGTGGGCTGCCATACGTCAAGAACTGCGTTGCAGATTTCAAGGGCAAATTCGGGTTCTGTGCCTGTAAAGCTTTCGGGGGAATATTCAAAGCGGAAATTTCCCTCGTATTTCTCACGGTATTCCTTGCACAGTTTAGCGCCGCTGACAGCAATATTTATAATTTCCTCCTTTGACTTGCGGAAAACCTGTTCACGCTGTGCAACGCTGGTGGAGTTGTAGAGATGAACAATTGCGTTTTTGCAGCCTCGGAGAGCGTCAAAAGTTTTTTCTATGATATGCTCACGGGATTGAGTGAGTACCTGAATAGCAACATCATCGGGAATCATATCCTGCTCAATGAGGGTACGGCAGAAGTCATATTCTGTTTCGGAAGCGGCAGGAAATCCGATTTCAATTTCCTTGAAGCCGATGTCAACGAGGAGCTTGAAAAACTCCAGCTTTTCATCGAGATTCATTGGTGTGATAAGAGCCTGATTGCCGTCACGGAGGTCAACGCTGCACCATACGGGAGCTTTGTCGATGTGAGTTTTTTTCGTCCAATTCATGGAAGCGGCAGGGGCATTGAAGAATTGTCTTGTGTACTTTGATACGTTTTTCATAATATTTTCCTCCATATTTATATTTGCGGAGAGCCGTCTGTGCATGGAGAAAATAAAAAAATCTCCTCCATGCACAAAGGCATGGAAGAGACGAAATTCAATATTCCGTGGTACCACTCTTCTTGATGTAAAAATACATCCACTCATCTGCGTCCGCTAACGCATATCTCTGTAACGGGAGAACCCGATCGGAGTTAATCCGACAGTACAACTGCCGTTTCAACCGACTGCTCAGGGAGGAGCTATGACCTTGTTCGTTTGCCGCATTCGCACCCTTTCATTTTTTTGAAAGTAGCGGCTCTCTGGATAACTAAAAAGGCTTTATTTCCCTTCATCGCATTTAAAATACTATGATAATTTTATTATACTCGTGCAAATTTCATTTGTCAAGGGCGAAATTGTAAACTTTTTATGAACAATACGTACTGTCCGTTGCAGAAAAAATTATGTAAAGGGATTCCCTGAATTTAAAAAAATTCTATTGACGTAATGCGAAAAAAATGATAAAATATAAATGGATTTTGCAAATGAAAATCCGCATTTTATGATGAAAGGGAATATTATTATGAATTATCAGATTATCGGAGAAACAGTACCCGCAGTTGAAATTATACTTAATGCAGGTGAAGGAATGTTTACTCAGTCAGGGGGAATGATCTGGCAGACAAACGGTATAAATATGTCTACCAATGCAAGAGGCGGACTCGGACGAAGCCTCGGCAGAATGTTCACAGGTGAATCTATTTTTATGGCTAATTACACATCTCAGGTCAGCGGTGCAAAGATTGCTTTCGGAGCAACCTGTCCCGGAACTATTGTGCCCGTAGACGTTTCAAGAGGGGAGCTCATTGTTCAGAAAGGCTCATTCCTCTGTGCAGAGCAGTCCGTAGATCTGAAGGCGACATTTACAAAGAAGCTTACTACAGGACTTTTCGGCGGTGAAGGCTTTATCCTCCAGAGACTTTTCGGCAGAGGCATGGCTTTCCTTGAAGTTGACGGCGATATGGTAGACCGTATGCTTGCTCCCGGCGAGGTGCTCAAGGTTGATACAGGAAATGTAGTTGCGTTTGATACAAGTGTAAGCTATGACATCGAAATGGTAAAGGGATTGGGCAATATCTTCTTCGGCGGCGAAGGACTTTTCCTCACTCGACTTACAGGTCCCGGCAGAGTTATTCTCCAGACTCAGAACTTCAATGAATTCGCTATGAGAGTAGCAACAAGAATTCCTACAAGAGGCTGATGGCAAGATTATATCCGCTTTTCAGTTCCAGCAAGGGCAATTCGACTTTTATCGGTACGGAAAGAGGCGGAATTCTCATTGACTGCGGCGTAAGCTTTAAACGGCTTACTGCCGCACTCCAGAGAAACGGAATTCCTCTTTCTGCCGTAAGGGGAGTATTTATAACTCATGGACATTCAGACCATGTAAGCGGTCTGAAAATGCTGACGAAGCATACTTCAATTCCTGTATACGGACAGAAGCGGACTTTGCAGCAGCTTTTCGATGAGGATAAGATATTTCCCACGGCTCCGATAATAGATATGACAGGCAAGTCTATAGCCTGCGGAGAATGTGAGCTGACCTGTTTCAACACGCCCCATGATACGATACAGAGCTGCGGCTATAGAATAACAACATCTGACGGGAAAATATGCGCTGTATGTACGGATTTGGGGCATATTACAGAGGAGGTTAATGAAGCCTTAAAGGGCTGCCGTCTTGTGCTTCTTGAGGCGAATTATGATGAAGAAATGCTTCGTCACGGACATTATCCTCTTTATCTCAAAGAACGGATTCTGTCGCCTTATGGGCATTTGTCCAATGTAAACTGCGGTGAACAGGCGGCAAAGCTTATACGTCAGGGTACGACTCATATAGTTCTCGGACATCTCAGTCAGGACAACAACCGACCTGATATAGCCGATAAAACTGTGGAAAATGTGCTGTCGGAATTTACAAGAAAGTGTGATTATCTCATGGGAGTAGCTCCCGTGGAATCAGCAGGAGGGGCGGTAATTTTTTAGTATGAATATAAATTTAATAGTCATTGGCAAGCTTAAAGAGGATTATCTCCGTTCAGCCTGTGCTGAATACATAAAACGACTTGGGAGATACTGCAATTTTGAACTGCACGAACTTGATGAATGTCGTTTAAGCGACAAACCTTCGGAAAAAGAAATTGCCGCAGCTCTGAAAAAAGAAGCCGCGGTAATAAAAAAATACGCAAAGGGTATGATTGTTCCTATGTGCATAGAGGGCAAGCAGCTCAGCAGTCCCGAACTTTCGGAGAAAATTACCTCCGCAGGGGTAAACGGCATGGGAACGGTGACTTTTATCATCGGCAGTTCATTCGGGCTTGATGATGAAATCAAGCAAATGGGCACACTAAAGCTTTCTATGTCGAAAATGACATTTCCGCATCAGCTTGCTCGTGTTATGCTTTTAG
Source organism: Ruminococcus sp. (assembly GCA_017517145.1). Classification (GTDB taxonomy): domain Bacteria; phylum Bacillota; class Clostridia; order Oscillospirales; family Ruminococcaceae; genus Ruminococcus. The sequence goes on along the minus strand of JAFXAJ010000070.1, from coordinate 3,493 downwards.
AGCAGATATATCGTGCTTTTCAGATTGCGGAGGGTGGGAAATACCATAAATAATGCGTAATTCAATTAAGAATTATGAATTAAGAATTAAGAATTTGGGGCGGAGAGGTGTTCTTCGCCTTTAAATTATTTAGTTAATGAAAATTCAGATGAATTTTTATATTGCAATTGAATTTATCGCATTAGCCCACCATGAAAATAACATTCATATATTTTTTCATTCATAAAATATATTTCTTCATATCCTTGAAACCAAGTGAAATTCCCTGATACTTTGGATTTATATAGATATTCTCCTGACTGATAGTATTCAGGACCACGATAAGGCATTTTATAATCGGCTTTTCTTAAAGCTTCTTTAAGAAAGTTTCCGCTGAATTTATCGTTGAGAACTCGTCCTATATAATTCATTGCATATACTGATTTCCCATTTTTCCAGATTGCTTCTTCTCTTGCAAATTGTTCGCCGCCTACCCAAGTATCATGATATACAAACTTCCCTTTTTCATACCTGTAATCGTGAGAATCAAGGCGTGTTGAATCAGTTTCATTCATAAATGCTGCATAAGTATTAATATTTGCTTCAAGTCTGAAATCAATGATTTCGGCAATATTGTTGAATTCAGTAGAAAAAGGATTGTTAGTACATTCTTGTTCTTTTACAAGATAATCTATGGAAACATTAAGTATATTACTAATTTGAATTAAGTTGGTTATGTCAGGATAAGTTTGTCCTGCTTCCCATTTGGCAACTGCTTGTCTTGAAATGTTAATTCTTTCTGCAAATTCTTCTTGGGTAAAACCTTTATTTTTTCTTAATAGCTGTAATTTTTCTGAAAAAATCATATTTATCACCTCTGATATAATAATATCACTTTTGAGAAATGTTTACAAGAAAGCTTCGGTTGCTTTTTTCTACCTGTAATATACAAAACCGACTTTGTTTTGAACAAAACATATTACAGCAATAAGATGAAATGAAAAAGCCACTTTAAGAGTTAGCACTCAAAGTGACTTTTTCATTTTACTTTATCATTGATAAATTTATTTTTTGTTATTATATTCGTTATATGCCTTGACAATCAAGTCAGCACAAAGCTCATCGCCCAGTTCACTGTTGAGGCAGAGGCAGTAAATGTCTTTATCAAGCCAGTTTTTGCCTGTATTAACATTAAAGAAAGTTTCACGGCGCTTGTCAGTCTTTTTCATAAGGTTTTCTACCTTGCTTTCCTTAACGCCATACTCTGTCACAGCACGCTTAACACGGTAATCGTGAGGAGCGTAGATGAACACGCTGAAACAGCCTTTTTCTTCAAGAATATAGCTGCCGCATCTTCCTACAAGAACAAAGCTGTCTTTATTCTGAGAAATCTTTTTGATTATGCGGCTTTCCAGAATGAAAACCCTGTCTGACAACGGGAGATTATCCTCTACAGAACGGGTAGGATTTGATGACATGAGCAGTGAATAGAGAAAGCTTGTAGGAACAGTTTCTTCGGCACTTTCGAGCTGTTCTTTATCAATGCCGCCTTCTTCCGCAGCCATATCGAGAATCTGTCTGTTATAGCAGTTTATTCCGAGCTTTTCGGCTACCAGTTTGCCGATAACACTTCCACCGCTGCCGTATTGACGTTCGATTGTAATAAATGGTTTTTTCATATAAATTTAAAGTACCTCGCTTTCCCGAAAAGTTGTACAAAAATTGCTTTTGTAAAGGTTATTATACCACAATTTACTGATTGATTCAATACAAAAACAGGAAAAATATAAAAAATCTATGTTTTCAACAACGTAAAATTGTTCGTGTTGTGCATATTGACTACGTTATTTAATTTGGATAATATTTGCAGATATATATTCTTGTTTTATTGCTGAAAAATCCTGATGTACATTCGTTTTACATAAAAATATCAATTTTATATATTGACAGGTTGACAAAAATAAGATATAATAGTAAATGAGGGTACGAGTATTTTTTGAAAATACTAAGTATTCTTATTGATTAATGATTTATATTATAGGAGGTATAATACAATGTCACTGACTACAAATGCAAATGTACTGAAGTGGGTTGACGAGATGATCGCTCTCTGTAAGCCTGAAAAGGTTGTATGGATTGACGGTTCTCAGGAGCAGCTCGATGAGCTTACAAAAGAGGTTACTTCTCTCCCTGATGGTGATCCTAACAAGATGTACTATCTTAATCAGGAGAAGCTCCCCGGATGTCTTTACCACAGAACAGCTGAGAACGATGTTGCTCGTGTAGAGGACAGAACTTTCATCTGTACAAAGACAAAGGAAGGCGCAGGCCCTACAAATAACTGGATGGATCCTCAGGAAATGTACGCTAAGCTTACTCCTATGTACGATGGCGTTATGAAGGGACAGACAATGTACATCATTCCCTATTCAATGGGACCTGTTGCTTCACCTATTTCCAAGATCGGTGTTGAGATTACAGATTCTATCGATGTTGTTCTCAACATGAACATCATGACAAGAATGGGCAAGGCTGCATTTGATAAGCTTGGCGATTCCAATGATTTCGTTAGATGTCTCCACTCAAAGGCTGATGTTGATCCCGAAAAGAGATACATCGTTCAGTTCCCTGAGGACAATACAATCTGGTCAATCAACTCTGCATACGGCGGAAACGTTATCCTTTCCAAGAAGTGTTTCGCTCTCCGTATCGCTTCATTCCAGGGTAAGAATGAAGGCTGGATGGCTGAGCACATGCTCATTCTCGGCGTTCAGAAGCCCGATGGTGAGACAAAGTATGTTTGTGCTGCATTCCCCTCTGCTTGTGGAAAGACAAACCTTGCAATGCTTATTCCTCCCGAGGGATACCTCAAGGACGGCTACAAGGTATTCACAGTAGGTGACGATATTGCATGGCTCAAGCCCGGCGAGGATGGCAGACTCTATGCTATCAACCCTGAGAACGGCTTCTTCGGTGTTGCTCCCGGAACAAATGCTAAGTCCAACTACAACGCACTTGCTTCCACAATGAAGAACGCTATTTTCACAAACGTTGCTCTCAACAATGCTGATAATACAGTATGGTGGGAAGGTCTTGACAAGAATCCTCCTGAGGATGCTACAGAGTGGACTGGAATCAAGACAAACGGCAAGGAGTGGACAGCTGAGGGCAAGAAGCTTGCTCATCCCAACTCACGTTTCACAGCTCCCGCTGCAAACTGCCCCTGCATTTCACCTGAGTTCGACAGCGCTGCAGGCGTTCCGATTTCTGCTATCGTATTCGGCGGTCGTCGTGCTTCCACAACTCCTCTCGTATATCAGTCATTCGACTGGACACACGGTACTTATGTTGGTTCTGCTGTATCTTCTGAGACAACAGCAGCTGCTGCTGGTGCTGTAGGCGTACTCCGTCACGATCCTATGGCTATGAAGCCTTTCATCGGCTACAACGTAGGCGATTACTGGGCACACTGGCTCGAAATGGGCGAGAAGCTCGGCGATAAGGCTCCTAAGAT
>JAFXAJ010000069.1 GCA_017517145.1 Ruminococcus sp. | reverse complement strand
ATAATGAACAAGCGTCTTGAAAACTTCATTAAGGATACATTTGACGCAATCAAGACACAGTATCCTAAGCTTAACCTCTATGCATACGACGTATGTAACGAGCTCTTCCTCAACGATGGCGGCGGACTTCGTAAGACATACGCTACACAGAACTCCGGTGCTTCTGATTGGGCAAAGGTATACGGCGAAGACAACGACGAATTTATCGTAAACGCATTCACATACGCAAGAAAGTACGCTCCTAAGGGATGCAAGCTTTATATTAATGATTATAACGAGTATATTCCTGCAAAGACAAAGGATATTGTAAACATTGCTACAAAGCTTAAGGGACTTGGTGTTATCGACGGTATCGGTATGCAGTCTCACCTTGCTACAAATTATCCTTCTGCACAGGTTTACAAGACAGGACTTCAGGCATTCCTTGATACAGGTCTTGAAGTTTCTATCACAGAGCTTGATATAACAGAGTCAAGCTACGATTCACAGGCACAGGCTGACCTTTTCAAAGCAGTATTTGAAATGGCAGTTGATAACTACAAGCAGATTCCTTCATTCACAGTATGGGGAACACACGACAGCATTAGCTGGAGAAAGGATAATACACCTCTTCCTTTCGGCTCTAACTACACACCTAAGAAGGCATTCGATGCAATTATGAGCATTCCTGTTCCTACAGAAGGCGATGAGAACAACAACAATACTCCTTCTACTCCTCCCACAACAACACCTCCTTCATCAAATGTTGTTTACGGTGATGCTAACTGCGACGGCAAAGTTTCTATCGCAGACGCTACAGCTATTCTTCAGTATCTCGGTAACGCCGATATGTTTGCACTTTCTGCTGAAGGTATGGCAAATGCTGACGTAGACGGCAATGCAGGCGTTGGCGCTGGCGATGCTCTTGCAATCCAGCAGCTCGATGCAAAGATTATTGATTCACTTCCCATTGGTGGTGTTTCTACAACCACCACAAAAAAAAAAACCAGTAGTTCAAATCCTACAGTAACAACTCCCGCAGGTACAGAGTTTTTCAACAGCAGCTTCGATTCTTCCGCAGGTGATTGGGCAGGTCGTGGCGATGCTGCAGTAGCTCTTAACTCTGCTAACTACTACTCAGGCAAATCCCTTTTCGTAAGCGGCCGTTCTGATTACTGGCACGGTGCAGCAATTGAACTTGGTTCATCTTTCAAGGCTGGCAGCACTTACAGCTTCTCCGGAGCAGTTATGCAGAGAAGCGGTGAGTCCACATCAATGAAGCTCACTCTCCAGTACACACTTGATGGTGAGGAGATGTATGACGAAGTTGCTTCTGCTACAGTAAAGACAAATGAGTGGACTAAGCTTGAGAATACTTCATTCACAATTCCCGCAGGAGCAACAGGTATGATTCTCTATGTTGAAGCTCCTGACAGCCTCACAGATTTCTATATTGACGAATTTGTAGGCGCAGCAGAAGGCACAAAGTCATCTGTTACAACAGGTAAGGGCACAGTACAGTCCGGTACAACAGCTCCTCCCGCAACAACTCCCAGCGTACCTTCCACACCCGGTACAATCGATCCTACAAAGCCTATGATGGCTATCAGCTTCGATGACGGTACAGATCCCAACGGCAAGAAGATTATTGACGCTCTTGCTAAGGAAGGATTCACAGCTACATTCTTCTATGTAGGTAACTGGATTAAGGACGAAAGTCAGGTTAAGTACGCTTACGAGAAAGGAATGGAAGTTGCAAACCATACAACAACACATCCCTATCTTACAAATCTTTCTTCAACAGAAATCCGTAATGAGTACGATCAGACTTACAACAAACTCAAGAAGATTCTCGGCGTAGAGCCTTCAAAGCTTCTGAGACTTCCTTATCTTGCATCTAATTCAACAGTAACATCCACACTTAGCGATGTTCCTATGATTACATGTGCTATTGATACAGAGGACTGGAATGGAGCTTCAAAGGATCAGATCGTTAGCAAAATCAAGAATGCTATGAATAATGGTTCAGCTAATGGTGCTATCATCCTTGCACACGAGACTTACGCTTCAACAGCAGCTGCAATCGAAGAAATCGCTCCTTATGCTAAGGCACAGGGCTGGCAGATTGTAAGCATCTCTGAGATGTTTGCTGCAAAGGGCAAGTCCCTCAACGGCGGTCAGATTTACACAAAGTGCAATTAATTAACCGCTGCTAATTATGTTAATTCCTAATTAATTATCCCAAAATGCAGAACATCCTCCCGAGTAATCGGGGGGATGTTCTGTTTGTTCTATAGTAAATTTTCAAAAAAGGAAAGTGCAGTGCACTTTGGAATCCCACCCTAATTGGGTTATTATAGTTTTTCGACAGACTGAACAACCGCACAGAATTCTGTGCGGTTGTTTTTTCAGCTATTCATTCCTGTACGGGAATTTTTCTTCTTTTTCTTTACATCATACATTATTTCATCAGCCATTTTTATAATTCTGAACAGCGTATAACTGCTGTCAACAGTGCAGACTACACTTCCAACACTGGCTGAAATTGTATACGGCTTCGAGAGTATCTTGTTCTGGCAGGCAAGCTTATCATTAATCCTCTGCTCCAGCACATAGGGAGTATCCTCAGTTGCGTTACTGTCGAATATCACGAATTCGTCGCCGCCGAATCTCGCACAAATACTGTCTCTGTCACAGCAGTCCTTGATGACGCTTGCAAGCTGCATTATCGCAAAATCACCCTCATCATGACCATAATTGTCATTGATAAATTTAAGTCCGTCCATATCAATAAATGTTATCATTACTGTTTTATTATTGGCAACGCAATCGTTGAAAATTTCATCTGCGTGCTTGATAAAACCATTTCTGTTGAATATATTGCACATGGGGTCAATAACGTATATTCTGTTAAGCTCCTCCATTGCCTTGTTGATATGTGAAATCTTGCAAAGATTTTCAATGGAATTGCTTATCGTCATAGTGAAAGTATGGCACAACAGGCTGTTTATGGGGAATTCACTGTTTGTTATGATGTAATATCCCAGCACCTTGTTGCGGTAGTGGAGAGGCAGGAAATAATTGACATTTCCCCCTGTATTTTGCGGAACAGGGAACATCTCCTCACCATTGAAGAACTCAACAGAAGCCGAATTTCCGTTATTCCACACGAGAGGTGATTCCATATTATCGAAATTTGTTCCGATATTCTCCGTATACTCGCAGAATCGTCCATCCTGCCATCCTCTGGCAAGGCAAAGTGAAAAATGTTCACATTCCAGCTCTCCTGCAAAATCACGTATGATTTCTATAAACTCATTGGCATTCTCCGTATCAGCAAGACGAGCTGAAAGAATATTCAGCTTTCTGATATTTGAGTTTGCACTTTCCATTTTGTTATAAGTAATCTTGCGGAATTCGCTGAAATTTGATTCTACAGGAGGATTGCAGCCGCAGCTTTCCGTAAATACGCAGGTCGCCTCAAGAGGCGCATATTTCGGCTTATTCTTGTTTATAAGGTCAAGTATGATACTGCAAGCCATTTTACCCATTTCATTGAGGGGACGCTTTACAGATGTAATGGCAGGGCAGTAATTCCTTGCACTGTAGGTATAGTCAAATCCTGTTACAATAACGTCAAGAGGCACGCAGAATCCGTACTTTTCAAGGGTACTTACAGCTGTGAGCGCCATAGCGTCGTTAGCACAGATAAAGGCATCAGGAAGCTCCATACCCGACTGCATATAGGCTTCAATTGCGTCATGTCCGTCAAAACGGCGGAATTCTCCGTAATAGATACGCTCCTCATCAACAGGGAGGTTATTCTCCGCCATTACCTCACGGAAAGCAAGAAGTCTTTCTACAGCTTCGGGGTTGGACATAGGGCCTGAAATATAGTTTATGGTTTTTGCGCCGTGGTCTTTAATGACATGACGAACCATTTCACGCATAGCGTCGGTATTATTTATGCTTATGTTATAAAATTCGCTGATAGTATCGCAGTCAAAAACAACAGCAGGAATTCCTGATTCCTTAATACGGCTGGAAATCTGCTCTTTCATACCGCTGTCATTAATAGTATTCGTCATAAGTATTGCGCCCTGAAACTGTTTCAGATTTGCAAGACTGTAGATACTGTATTCTCCAATGTCGAAAAGACGGCTGTCAATCATACCTCCGAATGCAGCAAAATATGAAACATTTATGTTATTTTTGCGTGAAAAATCATTTATGCCGCTGATGATATTATTCTGATATTCCTCGTCAAGACCGGCAACAAAAACGGCAATATTGACAACATTACTTAATTTCATTTTCTTCTCCGTTTCAGCATATTATGTCACTTCTGCATCTTATATGAACAGATCAAAAAAATATGACAATGCTAATAAATTTCAGTAATTTTATTATAACATATTTTCGTCATCTTTTAAAGGCTTTTTAGAAAATTATTCAAAATCAGCAATATGCACATAGATGGTTTGTGTTTTTTGTGCATCCATACGAAAATAATTAATTAAATATGTTATTTCGTTTTTTTAGCCCTTTAAAATCACTTATATATAGAAGATGTTATAAAAGCATCTCATTTGTATTAATTTTACAAATACAGCTTTGAAATCTATACAAATTCAACAAGGAGGATTTACAATGAAAAAATTATTATCACTTCTCACAGTATTGACATTTTTATGCTCAATGTCTGCCTGCTCTGACAAAAAAAATGATACTTCACAGCCTGCACAGGAAATCACAGTATCCCAGACCATGTACAAGGAAGAACACGTGGATTTTCCCGAAGATAAGCGATTTGCAGACGGCATGACATATATCGGCGGACAGGGCGTGAGGTTGATTTACACCGATACCAACGGCAGCTATAAATTTGCTGACT
>JAFXAJ010000068.1 GCA_017517145.1 Ruminococcus sp. | reverse complement strand
GTTACAGCGAGGGGTTTTTATTGTATATTATATAATCAATAAATCTCCTAAATATCCATTTCATAATTAAAATATGTGTCATTTATTATGCAGCTAAGTATGTGAAATGTAATACAAGATGTATTACTGTAATTGAGATAATGATTTTTTAAACAGGAGGTGAAAATCTGATGAACAAGAAAATTGCAGTTATTGTTGAAAGACTTGACGAAACATATCAAAGTAACATTTTAAGCGGTATTCATGATGCAGCAAAAAAATATAACTTTGACTGTTATGTCTTTGTTTCTTTTACCGGTATGAAGAATAATATAGGGCATGATGCGGGTGAAATGAATATATTCAGCCTGCCTGACTTCAGAAATTTTGACGGTGCAATTCTTCTGACAAATACCATAGGATGTACACCTGTTGTTGAGGATATTCTGAAACGAATTGCAGATGCAGGAATACCTGCTGTCAGCATGGATAATGATGTTGTCGGTATGATGCATATCGGAATAGATAATTATTCTGCTATGGGGGAAATTACAAGGCATTTTGTTACAGAACATGGATTTACTGACTTCTGTTATATTTCAGGACCTTCTGAGAATCCTGAGAGTTATTCAAGACTTGCAGCATTCCGTGATGTGCTTTCGAATCATGGAATTGAAATAGCTGATAACAGTATATATTATGGTGATTTCCGTGGAGACTCCGGAATGGAAGCGGTAGATTTTTTTATAAAAAAACGTAAAAAAATGCCGCAGGTTATAATATGTGCAAATGATGTTATGGCGGCAGCGGCTATAAACAGACTTCATAGTGAAGGTATGAGAATTCCCGAAGATGTAGCGGTATCAGGTTTTGATGATATATACGACAGGTTGAATATACGCGTTGATTTGACTACGGTTGGACGTCCTCTTGTTCAATCAGGAGCACTTGCCTGTGAGATGCTGAACAATTCGTTTAATAATGTGCAGCAGCAGAGAAGTGTAATAATGAATATGAAACCGAGATATTCAGAAAGCTGTGGCTGTGTGAAGCATACATACTCTTCTGCCGCGGATTACAAGGAGGCGAATATAGCCAATTATATCCGAATTGACAGCAATAACCGCTATATGACCATATTTAACAGCCTTGCCTGCGAATTAAATAGTGCAGAGAATTTTGAAGGTTATGTCGCATCTCTGAAAAAATTTGTAAAGAGGATAAATCCTGAAGAATTCTATTTTTGCCTTAATGAGAATTGGAGAAATGTTTCTCATGAAATGACAGGAGTTATATCTGACAAATATAAAGTACCAAATGTTTATGAAGAAAATATAGATATTAAAATTGCCTATTGTCGTGGAAGATTTTATGAATCAACCTGTATAAATGTAAATAAGCTTTTGCCCGATGTAAAGAACAGAGCTGATACAGCTAAGTATTATTATTTTATTCCTCTCCATTTCAAAGAGCGCTGTCTGGGGTATATGGCTATTCATAACTGTGGAATATCTTTGCATAACGCTCTTTTCCAGGCGTGGTGCATAACAATTAATAATTCTCTTGAAAATATCCGTAAAATAGTTGCTCTTGATGCTGCTGTTGAAAAGCTTAAACGACTATATGTACAGGATACTTTTTCCGGTATATATAACAGGAATGGCTTTGTCAATGCAACCAATGAAATATTCAGGGCTTGTTCAATGGAATCACGTAATATCATGCTGATGTTCATAGACCTTGACGGACTGAAAAAAATAAATGATACTTACGGTCATGCAGTGGGTGATGAGGCGATTCGTGCAATTGCTCACATTCTGCATAATACCTGTAACAACGGGGAAATTTTCTGTAGATTCGGCGGAGATGAATTTATTGTATTTGCAGCGGATTATACTGATGATGATGCAAAACATCTCACAGCGAGAATACAAAAAAATATAAATAGGTATAATAAAAAAAGCAAGCTTAATATGAATGAATTTTCTGATTATAGTCTTTCTGCATCAACAGGATATGTAATTGCTATTCCTAAAGTTGGTGAAGACTTGTTCAGATTTGTAACTGAAGCCGATAAAAAGATGTATGAAACGAAAAGAGAAAAAAAATCAAAATATCTCAGAGGATAGGGAAGTGGTGATTTCACTGCTTCCCTATTGTTTTAAATGTTACTTATTTATTAGTGGAAATATACAAATATATAGAAAGTTATGGTGTGTTATTACAAATTTTTTAGTAAATATAAATATTTTCTTGCATTTTGGTAGAATTTGTGATATAATTTTATTGATATATTCATTTATTATTAAAAAATACCCTAAGAGGAGTATGGTTCATGAAAGTAAACAAAATAGTAAAAGTTCGCAAGGTATCAAAAAGTGAAGTCGAACTAAAGAATGCATCGGCAGTTTGGGGAGAAACTCATGATGCAAAAAAATCGGAGGAAAAACCTAAGGAACCTCCAAAGCCTGAGAAAAAGGCAGAAGAAAAGCCTAAGGAAACTTCCAAGCCTGAGAAAAAGGCAGAGGAAAAGCCTAAGGAAACTTCCAAGCCTGAAAAAAAGGCAGAAGAAAAACCTAAGGAAATCCCAAAGCCTGAGAAAAATACAACAGTTTTTGTTGAGGAAATCAATGTAAATTCTTCAAACATTCAGAAAATTCAGGATATTTCCTATAAAAATAATCCTCAGAAGAATCCTGAAATCGTTAATGCAGAGTCTCTGAAAAAGGTTATAACAAAGCGTGAAATTCCTGAAATTGTACTTCCGGGTGAAGCTTTCAGAGAAGTTAAGCCTGTTGAAATAGCAAAAAAACTTGCTGTTGAGAATAAATCTGCGGAAAAAGTTGCTGCAGAAGTGAAAAAGCCGGATAATAAGGTTGTTGAAAAGAAGACATCATCAAAGACGATTTCACGTGAGAAATTTGATGAGATTTACAGCGACAAGGATGTTGAACAGGTTGAGACATTCGAAATTGATGATATAAATAATATGGCTATTGCCAAGAATGGTACCCTGCTCATAAAATATTTCGGAACAAATGAAATTGTAAATATTCCCGATAATATTACAACAATCGGTAAATATGCTTTCCGTGGCAATAAAACGGCGAAAAAGATTGTTATGGCTGATAGTGTGAAAATAGTTGACCGTTTTGCTTTTGCTCATTGCGGGAATCTTGAGAAAATTGTATTTTCAAGAAATCTTGAGACTATCGGGGAAAATGCTTTTCTGAAATGTCAGCGTATCAATGAACTGGATTTTCCGAATTCCCTTAAAGTAATCGGAAAGGGTGCTTTCGGCAGATGCAATTCGTTGCGTAAGCTTAATTTCCCGCCTCAGTTGAAAAAAATCAATGACCTTTGTTTCTATTCATGCAGAAATCTAAGTCGTGTTGTAATTTCAGATTCTATTGAATCAATTGGAAATGCCGCATTTTCGGAGTGTTATAGCCTTAAAAAAATTATTAGTGCTGCTTCAGTTGCTTCAATTGGTGAAAGTGCATTTTCATGGTGCAGGTCTATCGAGGAAGTTGTATTTCCCTCATCTGTTAAATCTATTGGCAGCTGGGCATTTTACGGCTGCGGAAAACTTACTGATATAAGGATAAGTATTGAGACAAAGGATGTCCGTGATGATGCTTTCTGCGGCTGTGAAAATTTACAGAATATAAAAATAGCCGAATTTGAGTGTGATGGTTATAATCAGGCTATAATAAAAAAGGGCCATAAGCTTATACTGCGAATACTTAAACAGATTAATCGTAAGAAAGCAGAGCGTTATGCTCGTGAGCATGGAATAAGTATGATGTTCATATAAAAAAGAGACGGCTTGGCCGTCTCTTTTTTAGTTTGGCTGTCCCTGACGATGACGGAGATTATCCTCTTTGAGCTGTCTGCCTTCGGCAATCAGTTCAAGCAGTTTCTTACTATCTGAATTTTCAAGGGCATCTTTGTAACTGCTGAGATTTTTTATCAGCAGTTCAAGTTCATAGATAAGATTATCTTTATTCTGTATAAACAGGTCAGTCCACATCTTTTCGTTCATCGTTGCAATACGTGTCATATCCTGAAAGCTTCCTCCGCTGAAACCACATTCCAGTTTCAACTCAGGGCTTTTTACATAGGCTGATGATACAACATGAGCAAGCTGGGATGTATATGCTATCATTTTGTCGTGTTCTTCGGGGGAGGTTACAACAATTTTACCTGCTCCGATTTCTTTTGCAAGGTTGGAAAGTGTGTCATAGTCCTCTGCGTTGCTGTCCTCGAATGGAGTTATAATGAAATTTGCCTTGCAGAACAAATCGCCGCTGCTATTGTGATAACCGCCGAATTCCTTGCCTGCCATGGGATGCATACCAACATAGCGCAGACCATTCTTTTCGGCAATTTCTTTGAGTCTGAGTGAAAAGTCGCCCTTGATTCCGCATACATCTGTTATAAGTGTATTTTTATCCAGCTTGCAGGCATTTTCACTTATGTACTTTTCGGCGGCATCGGGGAAAAGTGATACAATAACGAGGTCGAATCCGCTGAAATTTCCATCGAAGGCTTCATCAATAGCCACATCTCTCATGGCGGAAAATTCAATATCACGGTTCAGGTCACAGCCTGCAACGTAATGAGAAGTATATTTTTTCATGGCTTTGCAAAGTGAACCGCCGATAAGTCCGAGTCCTACAACTAATATTTTCATAGTAAAAATCCTCTCAAGTAAAAATAATGGGAATTCCCTAATGTAATATATTATATCACTTTATCACTTTAAAGTCAATAGAGAAATATTATTCGTGGAAATATTTTTTCAGTTTCTGGTAACATTCGTGATTGGCGATGCAGTCAGCGAGAGCACGGTGAGCGTCATCGTGGCTGATACCGAAATATTGAGTCAGTGTGGTTAGTTTTCGGTTAGGAACATCAATATCGCATTTGCGGGAATATGTAAGCGTATCAAGAGTGTCGTTCATGAAAGGCGGCAGACCAAGTTTTTCACAATGAATCTTGATAATATTGCGGTCAAAGCAGGCAACGTTATGACCAAGAATAATATCATCGCCAATAAAATCAAGATAATCGGGGAGAACCTGCTGAACAGAGGGAGCATCTTTGACCATATCATTTGTTATGCCTGTAATACTTGTAATAAGGCTGCTAATGGGTTTTACAGGTTTGATAAGAGTGCTGAAACGGTCAGTAATGACGTTGTTGCGTACTCTTACCGCCGAAGCTTCAATAATTTCACATATTCGGACATTTACATCTGTAGTTTCAAGGTCAATAACAGTATAATCGGAAATATCCGCTTTTATACTTTTTCGTGTATTTGTATTAATAATTGAAGTTGACATGATATACTCCTTTATTCTGGAAATTTCAATGAGTGCGGTGAATATGCGGTAATTTCATTAAGGTATTCAAGCGGTGAGCCTTCAGGAAATCCGAATTGTAGTTCGCAGGCGCAAAGAGCCTGACGAAATACGGCGTATCTTTTGTTTACGGCGATATTTCCGTATTTTCCGTCTCCGAGGATAGGACAACCGATATGTGCAAGATGAGCACGTATCTGATGAGTTCTGCCTGTATAAAGCCTGATTTTCAGGAGAGCCAGATTTGATTTTTTCTCAATTATTTCATAGCCTGTACGGATTTCCTTGTATCCGTCTTTTGGGTCACTGCTTATACGCACAATAGCTCTGCCCTCATCACGGTGGTGAAATGCTGTGAGAATATCTGAATTTTTCGGTGGAATTGCAGTAGTAATACACTGATAGAATTTGTATACATATCCGTTTTTTATGCCATCATTCATTTCACGCAGTGCAGCAGAATTTTTAGCAGCTGTTACAAGTCCGCTGGTATTTCTGTCAAGACGGCTGCAAAGGGCAGGTGAGAACGAGCTTTCTTCGTCAGGAGTATATTCTCCTTTGTTATATAAGTGCAGTTTTATGCGGTTTATAAGAGTATCGCTGTTATGCTCGCCGTTACTGTGGGAGTCAAGTCCCATTGGTTTGTGAACGATTATGATATTGTCATCTTCGTAGACGATTTCAAGCTCCGGCACAGCGTTGAGAAATGACATATCGTGGGATTTTACGGCAGATACCTGCTCTTTGACATAGACACGTACAACGTCGCCTTCAGAAAGTCTGGCGGAAATCTCGCATCTTTTGCCATTGATTTTAATATCTTTTTTACGGATTAGTCGGTACATCATACTTTTAGGCAGGTCAGGCATAGCTTTTGTGAGAAATTTATCAAGACGCTGACCGCTGTCGTTGGAATTGATTAAAAATTCTTTCATTGGTTCACCTCATGAATGTATGTGAAAATCAACAATTTAAATTTTTATTTGTTAGAAAAAATATCATGATGTTAGATAGATATGAAATTTGTATTAAAATTGTTGCAATTTTGTAATAGTTGTGGTAAAATTAAAGATAGTTGGTTTATGGATTATTGGTTTTTTATTTTGGCGGATATTCTGCTGTTTGTTTATTTACCCATGAGATTTTTAAGGAGTTATTACCCATGAGCTTAGCTAAAAAAATTTTATCAGCCGTACTGTCAGTAAGCGTCGGTATGGTATCCCTCGGATCAGCCATGAGTTCGGCTGCCGCAGAAGTTGAAAACGGCTATGTATATGATAGCACAATTTCAGAAAAAAGTAAAGACCTTGATAATGAAAAAAAGCAGCCTTTCAATGTTTTTGACATTTATAATGCCTATTATGAAATAGTTTCACAAACTCCCGCAGTTACAACCACGGCTGCAAAAACTACAATTACTACAAAAGCCACCAAAAAGACTACAACAACTGCCAAGCCCACAACAACCAGAACGACAACTACCACAAAAAAGACTACAACGACAACAACAACTACCAAGGCTGCAACGACTACATCAACAACTACTACAACAAAGGCTGCAACTACGACGACTGCCACAGCAGCTACCAGTGCCGTAACATTGCTTTCTACTACAGTTCAGCCTGCTGTTACAACGCTGCCTTACGGTCATTTTCCCGAAGGCGAGTACATAAACGGAATTGACGTTTCCCAGTGGCAGTATATCATCGACTGGCAGAAGGTCAAAAACAGCGGACAGGTTGATTTCGCTATAATCAAAGCAGGATGGGGAAAACACGCAGATCAGGTTGACCCGTTCTTCAAGACAAATATGGAACAGGCGCAGGCTGTCGGACTTGATACAGGTATATATTGGTTCAGCTATGCTATGTCAGTTGAAGAAGCTAAGGAAGAAGCTCTTGCCTGTCTTGAAGTAATAAAGGGGTATA
This sequence comes from Ruminococcus sp., assembly GCA_017517145.1. Lineage (GTDB taxonomy): Bacteria > Bacillota > Clostridia > Oscillospirales > Ruminococcaceae > Ruminococcus. The sequence goes on along the minus strand of JAFXAJ010000068.1, from coordinate 15,611 downwards.
GCTTTAATTATCCTATTTACTATGATTTTGAGTATTATGAGGCGCTGAACACTCTCAGCTATGCAACACTTTCCGCAATGATTGAGACCTTCTGTTCTACTTTGCAGGAGCATGGATATTACACAGGCGTATACGGCAGCGGAAGTGATTTTGAATACCGTATATACAGACACGTTCTTGACAAATATCCTGTATGGGTTGCAGAATATGATACTCCTACCCTTACATGGTATACAGGAAATCACGGAATGTGGCAGTACAGCCCAAAGGGAAGAATCGACGGAATCAGTACAGATGTTGACCTGAACTATTGCTATGTTGATTATCCAAGCGTTGTAGGAGTAAATCCTAAGGACGGCATACTGCCTGTTGTAACAACAACGGCTGCAACAACTGCTGCTGTTAATACAACAACAACAGCATACAATACAACGACAGAATTTGTGACAACAACTGCTGCCGAAAGAGTGTATAACGGAAAAATTGTCGAGTTGGATACAGCCGCTGCATACGACTGGAATACTTTTGACAAAAGCACCTATGATTTTGCTATGATACAGGCTGACAGCAGTGAAATAGGTCTTATCGGTGAAAATATAGATAAGGCACATTCTTTCGGAATCAATTGCGGAGTCGTGTTTGAATGTAACACGGTGACATCTGAAAAAATCAAGGAGGATATAGCTGCACTTGACGCACAGTTCAGTGGCAGAAGATTTGATTATCCCCTTTATTTCGGATTAACAGGAAGCAACAGCGGATTTGCAGCTTACGGCTATGAAAGCAATAACGCAGCTTATATAGCTGATGAATTCTGCTCATATTTTGAAAGCAAGAGATATTTTGTAGGAATTATGGCGGAAGATAAAGTTCTGGGTTATCGTTTCAACAGCGACCTCCTCAGCCGCTATGATATATGGCAGATAAAGTACAACAATGACCCTTCACTTTATACAGGAAAATGCGGAATTATTTCTCGTATTGACCCCGTAAGCGGAGAACTCCGCATTACTACAACAAGAAATTACCCTGATATTATGACATACAATGGTCTGAATGGCTATACCTTGTATGAGGAAAATTTAGGGTTATACTGATAACATAAATACCGCACGGAGGATTCTCTGTGCGGTATTGCCATAGGGAGGAAAATATGGTTGAATTTATAACAGGAGCATCAGGCACAGGAAAGACAACTGAAATGTTTGAAAGAATAAGCAAATACAGTGCCGGAAATTGTATAGCTCTTGTGCCGGAGCAGTACTCAACTGAATTTGATAAAAAGCTTTATTTTCATATAGGTGCAGAGAAATTCAACAATATGCTGTCTTTAAGCTTCAGCAGTCTTGCCCGACAGCTTTTTCAGCTTTATGGAGAACCTGACCGAAAGGGAGAATATGCCGATGATATGGCAAGGCTTATAATAACATATCAGGCTATAAAAGAAGCGAGAAACAGTCCGGAACAGCTTCTGTTTTTCAGTAAAACAAGTACACGCCCCGGCTTTGCTGAGGAAATACTAAAGCTTATCGGTGATATGAAAAAATCAGGAGTATCACCAAGGAAGCTTATGGATAAATCAGGACTTCTTGAAAAAAGACTCCATGATAAAGTAAGTGACGTTGCAAATATATTTTACGAATACGAATTTCTTATGGAACAGTACGGTTATAAGGACCATCTTGAAAATATCCGTGAAGCAGCCAAAATAGCTGCAATTAACGGATTTTTCAAGGGAAAATGTGTATTTCTTGATGAATTTGAAAGCTTTACAGGCGATCAGCTTGATATGCTTGAGGTAATTATGTCAGCTGCGGAAACAACAGTTATAACACTTCGAAGCGATGATGTCAATGCAGGACCGTTTACTCTTTTTGAAACTGTAAACAATACATATCTTGATATATGCAGAAGATGCCGTGATAAGAATATCCCGACAAAGGTTACAAAGCTTGAAAAAAGCAGACGTTTTGCGTCAGCTGACCTTGAATATATCAGCGAAAGAGCTATGCGCAATCTCCCTAACGAGCCTGAAAATGCACCGAAGCCAGATAATATACGCATATTTGAGGCAAGGGATATGTACAGCGAGGCTGAGTATGTCTGCGCTGAACTGGTGCGGCTCATACACAGCGATAAGTCTCTTAAATTCAGAGATATAGCTGTTATTTCAAATAATATGGAGGAGTATGCCGATGTACTGAAAGCTGCATTTGCCCGTTATGATATACCGTATTTCATGAGCATGGAGCAGCCTGTAGTTCATACAGCGGTTATGGCTTTTTTTCTGTCGCTGCTTGATTTGCTGACGGCAAGGCAGTTCAGAAGTGAGCAAATTTTCCGTATGCTCAAATGCGGACTCCTTGAAATTGAACTGACCGATGTTTCGCTTCTGGAGAATTATTGCTATAAATGGGGAATTGACGGTGCAATGTGGACGGAGGAATTCAGCGGGGCAGATGAAAATCTTGAGCTGCTGGAAAATCTCAGAAGCAGTATAATTGTACCTATTGTGATGCTGCGGAAAAAAATCAGCAGGGAGAATACAGCTGAGAATTTCTGCCGTATGCTGTATAAATATTTTGTTGAAAGCAACGCTGAAAAATGCCTTGGAGGACTTATACTGAGCCTTATCAGAAATGACCATGACAATGAAGCCGCAGAACTAAAACGTCTCTGGGGCTGTCTTATGGATATTTTTGACGGTGCGGCTGATACCCTTGGCGACAGTATGCTTCAATTCAGTGAATTTGCGGATATATTGAGAGCTATGACAACGCAGATAAGTTATTCACAGCCTCCGGGAACTCTTGACGCAGTTACAGCAGCTTCCGCAAGAACTGCCCGTCTTAGTTCACCGAGAGTAATATTTGTTATGGGTGCGTCAGACGGAGATTTTCCGAATCAGGTCAGTCTGCACGGACTTTTTACAGAAGGAGATAAACAGAAGCTTGCAGAGCATAAGCTTGAAATAGCCCGTCCTCTCACTGACCTTATAGCGTCAGAGCGTCTTATAGTGTACAAGGCGCTGACTACGGCATCAGAGAAGCTTTATATCAGCTATCCGCTGTCTGATTTGTCGGGACAGGCAAAATATCCTGCACGTATAGTAGAGCAGGTTTGCGAGATGTTTCCTGCTGATTCGGGAATTATGATTACAGAAAGTATGCTTACACCTCTGTTTTATGCTGTTACGAAAAAATCTGCATACTATCACTATATGCAGAATAGGTCAGATAACACAAAAGAAACAGCGGCATTATACGAAACTCTCCTTGAAGATGAGGAATACTGCAGAAGAATAACTGTTGCACTGAGCAAAACAGGGCAGACACCTGATTTTAAAATTGACAGGGAAATAATGGAAAAACTGGAAAACTTCAATCCTCTGTTTCTGTCGCCCTCGTCTGTTGACAGATATAACAGATGTCATTTCATGCATTTCTGTGAAAAACTGCTTCGGCTGACAATGCCTGAAAAAATCGAGCTTGACAGGCGCATCACAGGTGAGCTTACTCACAGCTGTTTTCAGAATATTCTCGGCAAAAGGACGAAATCTGAATTTGTCACCATGAGCTATGATGATTTGTGTGCAGCAATAAAAAATGAGGCGGAAGCTTACCGCACTGAAAAAATGGCAGGAGATTTCGGAAAAACACCCAGATTTGAGCTTTTTTTCAATAAGCTTACAGAGCGTCTGGGGGATATTTTCCGTCATACCCAGTATTCACTTATGGCAGGAGATTTTGTTCCTGATAAATTTGAGCTTGATATAAGAAAAGGAAAATCCGCAGAACTTACCTACGGCAGCGGAAAAAAACTGATTTTCGGCGGTATAATAGACCGTGCTGATGTGTGTACCGTCGGAGATGAGAAATATGTGAGAGTAGTTGACTACAAGAGCAGTAAGAAGCATATCAATGAAGCTTCTCTTGCAGGCGGAGTGAATCTACAGATGCTTATGTATCTTTTTGCAGCCTGCGAGGACGGAGAAGTTTACGAGGATTATAAGGCGGCAGGTGTGCTATATACTCCCTTGCAGCTTGCGGGAATAGCAATAGACCAGGCAAAAATTGAAGAATACAATCAGGCGGCGGTGGATTCGGAACTTAAAACAACAGGACTTCTTATTGACAAAAAAGATGTACTTGAAAAAATGGAGCATGGCTTAGGCGGAAAATACATCCCCGTAAAAGTGAAAAAAGACGGCAGTTATGACAGATTTTCCAGTGTGGTATCTGAAAAAGGCATGGATAAACTCAGGGATTATGTATATGAACACCTTACCGATGCAGCGGAATCACTTCTCAATGGTGATATATCAGCAATTCCGCTGAAAACAGGAAACAGAGTTTCATGCAGCTACTGTAATTATGCTGATATATGCGGTAATGGCGACGGAAAACTGAACCGTCAGCCTGATGCGGAAAAAATGACAGAAGCTGCAAAAATACTTGGAAAGGAGACAGGGGATAATGGAGTGGACTAAACAGCAGGAAACGGCTATATATGCCCGTAATTCTTCATTTATTGTGTCGGCAGCAGCAGGCAGCGGAAAAACTGCGGTTCTTACAGAAAGACTTGTGGAGCTTCTTGCTGATGAAAAAAATCAGATAAGAGCAGACAGGATAGCTGCGGTTACTTTTACCAATGCAGCAGCGTCAGAATTGAAAAAAAAGCTTGACAGGCGATTCCGTCAGCTTATAAGTGACCGTCCCGGAGAACAGTATCTGTTACAGCAGCAGGTGCTTTTGCAGAGTGCGGCAATTGCTACTATAAATTCATTCTGTTTTGACCTTCTCCGTGATAATATTTCAGAACAGGGGATAACATCGGGATTCGGAATTCTTGACGAGAATGACGAAAAAGTTATCCGCAGTCAGGCGATGGATGAACTTCTTGATACATACAGCAGTGAGGAGTATGAGAAACTATCATATCTCTACGATAAATTCTGTATAAACGACCAGCAGCCTCTGATTGACGCAATATACAGTACAGACAGATTTCTTTCATCAACAGCAGCAGGTGAAAAATGGCTTGATATTGCAGTTGATGAATATAAAAAGGATTTCAGGGATTCTGTTTATTTTGAAGCCTTTTTTGAGGATATGAGCAGTCGTCTCCGTGAAGCTCTGCGGCTTGCTGAGGAAAATATAAAAACAGCGTCGGATATATTTTATGACCCTGATATACCGCAGGCTGAAAAGCTGAAAAATCAGGCTGCCGAGGACTGGAGCAGGGTTTCGGAGTTTCTGATTCTTGCAGAAAACAGACGTTTTCCTGATGATGAAGCAGTAGAATATAGCACATCTTTTTCACGTATGGTTACAATACGCAGCAGTACAGAGCATAACAGTGCATTGAAAGATGTATATAAGGCACGCCGTGATAAAATTAAAGAGGAAATAAATAAAATTATGCCCTGTTTTGTATCAGCTCCGAGAGATTTTGAAGAATCCGGAAAAGTTGCTGAACTTCTGGCAGAGGCAGTAAAGCGCTTCCGCAGTATTGTATGGGAAAAGAAATGTGCTAAGAACTCTATAAGCTTTGACGACGGAGAAAGACTTGTACTTGAGCTTCTTTCGGATTATGACAGCAGCGGAAGAATAGTGCAGTCAGAAGCGGCAAAGCGTATTTCTGAGTATTATGATGTGATACTTGTAGACGAGTATCAGGATTCCAATAACAAGCAGGATTTAATATTCAAGCTTATTTCAAAAGGATTCCGTACCGACGGGCAAGGCAGACCGATGTACGGCAGAAATGCTTTCGTTGTAGGAGATGTTAAACAGTCCATATATCGTTTCAGACTGGCAAATCCAAAGAATTTCATTGAAGTTATGGAGAGTGCGGAGAGATACACTGAGGAGAGCGAGGCGGATAACAAGTCAATACTTCTCAACAGAAATTTTCGCAGTTCGCCGCAGGTGATAGATTTTGTGAATTTCATGTTCGGAATGTTGATGACCAGAAATTGCGGCGAAGTTGATTACACAGATGATGAAAAGCTTTATTTTGGTGCGGTGCAGTATAAAAATGATTCAGGTGAGAACAGGCTGACGAGAATTAATTTCATAAATACCGATTCCGAAGCTGCGGAGGATACAGACGAGGATGAAAGCTTTGAAGCTGAGATTACAGCGGATAAAATAGCGGAAATGCTGCAAAATGGCACAGAGGTAACTGAAAGAGACGGCACAAGCCGAAAATGTACACCTAAGGATTTCTGTGTACTTGTCCGCACCAATCCTGCGGCAAATCTATACGCAAAGGCGCTTGAAAAGCGTGGAATTGAAGCCAAGGGCAGTGAGGAGAAGGGGTATCTTAAATCAAGGGAAATAGCTGTTCTTACTGACCTTCTGCGGATTATAGCCAATCCTCTTAAAGATATACCTCTTGCGTCAGTAATGGTATCGCCTATGTATCCCTTTGATATTTCGGATATAGCTGTTCTGCGGACTTATGATAAAAAGAAGCCGCTGTTTGCTCTTGTGAGAGCCGCTGCCAATGGGGAGCTTGAAGGATTGGCAGTTGATTTATCGGTGAGATGCAGTGAGTTTCTTGAGTCTGTTGACGGTTTTCGGCTTAATTCGGTTACTATGACAATAGCTGAACTTATTAATAGTATATATGATACGACAGATTTTGTTTCGGTTATGCAGCAGTATACCAACGGCGAGAAGAAAAGAGCAAATCTGCGTCTGCTGATACAGTATGCAAAGAATTATGAAGCAGCGTCGGAGGGCGGCGGACTCAGCGGATTTGTGGCACATATTGACCGTGTTCTTGAAAGCGGCGACTATGAACAGGGAAAAGTTTCTGCGGAATCGGGAGATTACGTGACAGTACAGACCATGCACAAATCAAAAGGACTTGAATATCCCTTTGTTTTTATAGCTGAACTGGGATATGCTTTCCGTTACGATTCCGAAAGGGTAATGTGCAGTGATGACGGACGAATCGGGTTTATACTTTGCGATAAGAGCCTGCTCCGCAGATACAGGACATTTCAGCAGGTAATGCTATCAGAGGAAGCTCAGCGTGAGATAAGAAGCGAGGAACTCAGACTTCTTTATGTTGCCCTGACGAGAGCAAAACAGCAGCTTTTTATAAATCTCAGATGCGGCAGCAAGGAAAAAAAGCGAATTGCGGAGCTAATGGAAAAATGTGTTGTGAACGGCAGTGATATAAAACAGCTTGCAGAAAACAGCCGAACTTTTTCCGACTGGTTCTGACTCTGTCTGATGATGCATAGTAAATTTCCTGATATAGCAGAAAAAATCGGACTTGAAGCAGGTACATTCGGATTCCCATCACATGACAGAGACGACAGACTTTTTGAGTACAGATTATGTGAAGAATCGGAAGTATCTGAAATAAAGGCGGAAGAAAAAACAGCAGAAAAAGCTGATGAAGAAATGATTCAGCAGCTCAGGGAAATGTTCAGGCACAGCTATGACCGCACGCTTTCGGAAACTCCGTCAAAGCTTAGTGTTACACAGATTTCTAAGAAATTTACTGAAACAGAGGATTATGACTTCAAGCTGAAACGTCCTGCATTTCTCAGCGAAAAAGGTATGCTTACAGGTGCAGAACGAGGAACAGCGATACATACATTTTTTCAGTATTGTTCCTTTGAAAATGCCGCAGAAAATCCTGAGGATGAAGTGGACAGACTGACGGAAAAAGGATTCCTTACAAGAGCGCAGGCTGACAGTATAAGCATTAAAAAGGTGCTTGCATTTTTCCACAGCGGACTTTATGAGCGTATATGCAGAAGTAAAAATGTGCAGCGTGAAAAAAAATTCACTGTAGCGGCGGCGAATCTTGCGATTTTTGATTCTGTTTTTGACAGACTGCGAAATTCTGACGGTATGATTAAGGGTATTATTGACCTTATGTTTGAGGAAGATGACGGAATTGTAATAGTAGACTATAAATCCGACCGTTTCACAAATGAAGAACAGCTTCGTCAGCGATATGAAAAGCAGCTTGAAATCTACAAGGCGGCTATTGAACTTACTACAGGAAAAAAAGTCAAAGGACTTTTACTGTATTCCATTGAAATGAGGAAAGAGATTATAATTTTATGATATAAAAAGATACCGCACAAATCTTGCGTAAATACGTAGATTTGTGCGGTATGCCTTTATTCAAAAGGATATACAATTCCCCAGTCGCTGCGGAGTTTATCCATTAATTCAAGGATGAAAAGAGTTTCCTCGTGAGGCATTTCCTCACATTCAGTTTTACCCTCGGATATAGCTTTAAGTGAAGAAATAACTTCGTATTCATAGCCGCTTATCTGTTGAGGCGTGTCGTATCTTTCGTGTCTGCCGTCATTGTAATAAACGTCAATGCCCTCGCAGTTGTTGATATTATGGAATTCAATTCTGCCAAGAGTACCATAGATTATACCCTTTCTGTCGCAGGCTGTACGGCAGCAGCTATGGAGAAGTGCCGTTTTTCCGTCAGCATAGCTGAGAATAATCGAGTTGTGCATATCCACGCCGTTTTCATTTTTGGTGCAGGCGGATTTAATATCCACAATATCCTTTCCGAAAGCCATGACAGCGAAATTCAGAGTATATACGCCTAAATCCAACAGCGCACCGCCTGCAAGCTCAGGTTTTACAAGTCTGTCAAGATGTGAAAGGGGATAGCCAAGATTTGCGGTAAGTGAAACGAGTTCGCCAATTGCGCCGCTGCTGATAATTTCATCAAGAGTTTTTCGCATGGGAATAAAACGTGTCCAGATAGCCTCGCAGACAAAGACATTTTTTTCTTCGGCAGCTCTGAAAATTTCCTCTGCCTGTTTTTTGTTGGCAGTGAATGTCTTTTCGCAAAGGACGTTTCTGCCCTTTTCTATGCACAGCATACAGTCCTCGAAATGACGGGAATGAGGTGTAGCAATGTATATCAGGTCAAGGCGGTCATCGGCAGCCAGTTCCTCGTAGCTGCCGTAGTAAACGGGAATATTGTGTTTTTCGGCAAATACAGCAGCTTTTTCCTCAGTTCTTGAAGCAACTGCAAGAACTTCTGTATTTTCCATTTCTGAAACAGTTTCTGCCATAATACGTGCAATTTCGCCGGTGCCCATAATTCCGATTTTCATAATTTAATCTCCTATAATTATTTCTCTGAGTTTTATCATATCGTATGCATCAATAATATTGTCAGTGTAAACATCAGACTGGCTCTCGTTAATATTTACATCAGCGCCAAGCAGCCACTTTGAAAGCTGTACAAGGTCTGCGGCAGTTACGTTGCCATCTGAATTTACATCTCCTGAAATTACATTTGCTTCAGTATAAACAGCGGTAATAGTAATATCTGAGCTGAGAGTAACTTCTGTTGTGGAGGTATTTATAGTTTTGCCGTCAGAAGTTTCCCAGTGAGAGAAGGTATAGCCTGACTGCGGCTTTGCTGTGAGCGTTACGGGATAGTCGCTGTAATAAGTGCCTGTCCATTTTCCGCTTGTAAAAGTGGGAGATATTGTATTGAGTATAATATTTCCCTTCTGTGAGTCATTACTGAGAGTTATATTAACCTTATTTCCCCTTAATCCGCAGGTATTTCTCAGCTGTTCAGTAACATTTCTGTTTCTGTCACGATAGAAGTTTTTAATTGCAGTGACTTCGGTCTGGAAAATTGATTCGTTATCCTGCTGCTGACCGCCGCCCCAGTTACCTCCCCAGTTGGGGAAACCGCCGGGATTCTGAACAGCATCCTTAGGCTCAAAGCGGTCAAGGGTATCAACAGTCATATCATGATATTCGGCGGATAATTCATCAATTACGGCTTCCACTTTATCGGCGTCGAAATTTTCGTTTGCCATATCCATAAAGGTTGTCGCAAATTGACGCTTGAATGTATCGCTGTTCATTGCATTTTTGAAAAGATCCGAAATAAAGCCGGTGTTACGCATAACCATGTCAAATGTATTATGGTTTGAAGTTGCACCCATACCGCCGTAAAGACCTGTGCTGTACTCCGTATCAAAGAGGATAAAGCGCCATTTTCCGTCGCCCCATTCGTTGTCGGAGTATATGGAAGCAGCTTTCCACATAGCAGTATTATTAGGGGAGAAATCCATATTTCCATAATATATTTCAGCACACATATAGTCGATAAACGACTGCATATCAATTTTTTCGCAAAGCTGACTGTAGTTTGAATCCTGTGAAAGGTCATTGGAAGTGAACCAGTTCTGGAGACTTTCCCATTCAGCAAAATCTGATTCTGTACCCTCCTCCAGTTCGCCGTTTTTGATAAGGCATATATCATTTTTGTCAATTCCGTAGTGTGATGCAATATAATCATCGCTGAGCTTTTCTGTAATCTCGTAATGTCCCCAGTATTCACCATTAATAAAGACGATACAGGGATTCATAGCCTGAGAAAGCATATCTCTGTCAGAAACAAGAGCCTGATTGAGTTTATCACGGAAACGTGTGGCACTGGCGTCATTACCGCCGTTTCTTATCATGAAGCTGTCAAATTCCTTGATTTTTTTCCCTGTATATTCGCTTCTGAGATTTCCGTCGAAAAGGTCAAATTTGAATTTTGAAGCACCATAGTCAGAACGTGCATAGATGTTAAAGCTTTTCTGCATGTGACTTCTTGAAGCACCTCCGTGAATACGTATACCGATATTCTGAGTGTGCTTGACCTGTCCGTTCTCGTAAATCTGCATAATTGCAGGACGTTCCCATTCTCTGCCTTTCTGAGAGTAGTTTCCGGGAATCTGCCATTCCTGATAGCTTGGATTGTAGTTGTTGTTGCGCCAGTTATCGTATGAAGCGCCAAGCACATAAATGCCTTTATCGTGATCAAAAAGGTTGTCCTCGTGAGTTGTAAGGGAAATAATCTTTACATTCTGATAATATGAAGCACGATTATTATAACCAATGAAATATGCACCTGAAACAGTATCGCTGACATTTCCGTTTTCGTCAATGGCAACAGCATTGATAACCATAGCCTTATCTACAGGCTTTGTGGGGGCGGTTACAGTACCGCCTCTTATATCAGTTCTTGCACTGAGGTAGTTTGGCTGAGACGTAATATCGGATATAGCAATAGGCGATGTGTAGGCAGTGGAATTACTGTCGGGAACGCTTCCGTCAGTTGTATAATATACCTTAGTTCCGTTGGGTACATTAATTGACAAGTTAAATCCGCTGTCGTAGAATCCACCCTCATGGGAGAAAATAGGTTCTTCCACATCTTTTTTTACCATGCTGTTTTCTGTGTTTGCATTGTTTGGGGACATATTCATAATAGCAAAAGTTGCTGAACCGTCAGGAACTCTGCCATAAGATTGGTCAGAAGCAAGTGCAGGAAATTCCACGGAATCACACAAAGATGAATCAGATGATGTAAGATACAGAGTTTCTCCGCTTGTGGAAAGACCGAATGAAGCGGTATATGTGCCGTTTATTTCAGGCATAACAGAGTCACAGTAGATGACAACATACTGACCTGCACCAATTGCAGAACCGCTGGGGAAGGTAAATTTAAAGGGATTGCTTTCCTTGTCGGATATGCCCCAGCCGCTGAGATTAACTGACGAAGAAGTGGGATTATAGAGTTCAATCCAGTCATAGCAAGCACCATCGGGTGCTGTATGGGTAGAATTTTTAGCGCATATTTCGTTGATTATAATACTCTCGCCTGCTGCGAATCCGTTGAAAGAAAGCGGAATATGAGTATAAGGAACTGTTAAGGCTGCCGCAGCTATCAATGCGGAAGCAGCCATGAATCTGCTTTTTTTACGTTTCATAAAAATCACTCCAATAAATAGGGTTGAGGGAACCTCTAAAAACCTCCCTCACGGCTGAATATCTATGACAAACATTATTTGCTGCGTTGTCAAACCTTGCAATACATCAAGTATTACTGCGGTTTGCCGCCTTACAACTAATGCTGTCATGTACGAAATTTATCTCGTGTTCCGGTTTTTAGAGAACCCCTTGAATATTTTTTTAGATAACCCCTTATATTATAATCTGCCAAAAAATATTTTTCAATTCAAAAAATGCTTTTATTAACAGGCAATTAAAAAAACGTGGTATTAAACAAATCAAAAGGAATAAAAATGTGCAGAATTACATGGATTTATGGTTATTTCAAGACTGTTTCAATAATAATATGAATTAAATTTAAATATATTAAAACAATAAATACTTTAAATTTGAAATGCAGTTCAGTTTGTAGAAAAAGTATGATGAGGTGTCGATGCCCACATCAATACGGACTGATGTAGGCATCAGCCCTACTTAAATATGTATTTTGAAATTGAATTTTGTGGTTCAATGATATTGACAAAAAAATATCAGTATGATATAATGTAGGTGTAATCTTCGGGGCAGGGTGAAATTCCCTACCGGCAGTAAAGCCTGCGAGCCGCTTTGGCGGTTGATTCGGTGAAATTCCGAAGCCGACGGTGAGTGCATGAAAGTACAAGTCCGGATGAAAGAGGATTATCTGCTGAAAAGACAGACTAAATCCCCGAATTTTCGGGGATTTTTTTATTTCTTGCAAGGGAGGTATGTATGATTCACGAAAAATTTATGGCAGAGGCTCTTGAGCTTGCTGAAAAGGGTGTGGGTTATGTCAATCCGAACCCTATGGTAGGAGCTGTTGTTGTCAGGGACGGCGAAATAATCGGCAGCGGCTATCACCGTAAATGCGGAGAATTTCACGCCGAGAGAAATGCTTTTGCAGACTGTGACAGCCGTGGAATTGACTGTACAGGTGCGGATATGTACGTTACACTTGAACCGTGCTGTCATCATGGGAAAACTCCACCATGCACAGAAGCTATAATTGAACATGGAATAAAAAGAGTTTTTATTGGTTCATCAGACCCGAACCCTCTTGTAGCGGGAAAGGGCGCAGAGATTCTCCGAAAAAACGGCATTGAAGTTACAGAGGGGATTCTGAAAGAAGAATGTGACAGACTGAACGAGATTTTTTTTCATTATATTACAGAAAAAACTCCTTTTGTTACAATGAAATATGCCATGACAATGGATGGTAAAATTGCTTGTTATACCGGTAAATCACAGTGGATAACCGACGAAGCCGCAAGGGAAAATGTTCATCATGACCGTTTGAAGCATTTTGGAATTATGGTTGGTGTGGGGACAGTTTTAGCTGATAACCCCATGCTTACCTGCCGTATAGAAGGCGGAAAACATCCCGTCCGTATTATATGTGACACAAATCTGCGAACTCCCATTGACAGCAATATAGTCTGTACAGCAAAGGAGATACCCACAATTATTGCCTGTTCAAAAGGTGATACGGCGGAATTTGAGGCAATGGGATGTCAGATTGTGAAAGTTCCTGAAAAAGACGGTCACGTTGATTTAAAGCAGCTTATGGTTATTCTGGGCAGAGATTACAAAATTGACAGTATTCTTTTAGAGGGCGGTGGACAGCTTAACTGGTCTGCGTTGAAATCGGGAATTGTCAACAAGATTCAGGCATATATTGCTCCTAAAATGTTTGGCGGAAAAGATGCTCCCACGGCAGTTTCGGGAATCGGTGCGGAATCTCCCAATGAATGTGTCATGCTGTATGATACGCATATTAAGACTATAGGCAGGGATATTCTCATAGAAAGCAGGGTGAAGAATGTTCACGGGAATAATTGAAGAAATCGGCACGGTAAAGAATATACAGCGTAACGGCAGCAATTCATTTATTGTGATTGAAGCCAAAAAGGTTCTGGAAGATGTTCACCTTGGGGATAGTATTGCTGTAAACGGGGTATGCCTTACAGTAACAAAAACTGATGGCAGTATTTTTCAGGCAGATGTTATGAATGAAACTCTCAGCCGTTCATCTCTGGGGGAACTCCGTCAGGGAAGCAAGGTCAATCTTGAACGTGCTATGGCGGCAAATGGACGTTTCGGCGGTCATATTGTGTCAGGTCATATTGACGGTACAGGAACAATTGCTGATATAAAAAATGACGGTATTGCAGTATGGTACACCATAGCCGCAAATGCTGATATTATGCGGTATATCGTGGAAAAAGGCTCAATTGCAATTGACGGCATAAGTCTTACTGTTGCGAAAGTGACTGACAGGGATTTCAGCGTGTCTGTTATACCGCACACCGCTGAAATGACAATTCTATCGACAAAATCAAAGGGACAGACGGTTAATCTTGAAAATGATATTATAGGAAAATACGTGGAAAAGCTTATGAAGCCTGCTGAGAACAGCGAAAAAAGCGGAATAGATACGGCTTTTCTGGCATCAAACGGATTTATTTAAAAGGGGATTTTACTATGAAAAAATTTATTTTAGCGTCAACAGTTTTAGCCGTAATGACTTTAAGCTCCTGTTCAGTTTCCGTTAACGGCAAAGAAGTTGTAAACGGTGATTGGAATTTCAAGGAAACTAAGTCAGAAACACTGGATATTGCACCCGAAAAGGCATCAAAGCTTGATATTGATATTGAAGTGGGAAAAGTTGAAATTGAGTACGGCAATACTAAAAATGTTGATATTGATATAAAATATACAAGCAATGGAATTAGTGAAGAAAAAGTAAGTGCCGCACTTGAAAATGCAAAAGTTACAGCGGAAGTAAAAGGCGATACGCTTTATATAAAATCCGTGGAAAAGGATTTTGATACACGTTTTGTAAATCTGACAGCTGACCTTGATATTATTCTGCCAAGTGAATTTTCTGATTTTGTAATTGAGTCAGATGTAGGTGATATAAGGCTTAATAAGCTTAACGGTTCTTTTGACATTACAGCAGATGTGGGAAATGTCAAGCTTGACAGCCTTGTTGGTAAATTTAAAGTTGATGCTGATGTTGGAAATGTTGACTGTGATAATCTGACCATAAACGGCAATTCTGAAATTAATGCCGATGTGGGAAATATTGACATTTCTCTTGAAAGCGTTGATGAATGTAATCTTCAGCTTGTTGCTGATGTGGGAGATATTGATGTAGATACACAGGGACTTGATTTTGAGGAAAAATCCGAGTCCAAGGATTATGTCGGCAAGAGAAAAGAAGTATTAATTGACAATAAATGCAATGTTACACTTAAAGCTGATGTGGGAACAGTAAAAGTCACAAAGTAGGGAGTAATATTAATGAAAACAATAAAATTAATAGCAATATTATCATTTATAGCTGCAATCTCAGCTACAGGATGCAGAAATTCTGATATGGGTGTAAAAGTAGATACCGGAGATATTGAAGTAGAGGCAAATGTTGATGTAGATACAGGTGACATAATTGTTGATACTGATATGAAAGATATAAAGATAGGCGATTTATCTGTAAATATAGACGATGTTATAAAATATGACAAAAGTCATAAAGCGGAAGCTGATTTTTCCTTTGATACAGAAAAAAACGTTACATCCTTTGAAATAGACCTGTCAGTGGGCAATGTTATTATTGAACCTTCCGACAGCGATAAAACAACCCTTGATCTTGAGTATACTATTTTTGCTGAAACTGAAGCAGTTTGTGAGCAGGTTGAAGGAATTGTTTCTGCTGAATCTGAAATAAACGGCAATACAATGATGTTGAAACTCGTTGAAAAGACATCGGGGGAGGAAATTAAT
>JAFXAJ010000067.1 GCA_017517145.1 Ruminococcus sp. | reverse complement strand
CATCATACTTAACAGAATAACAGTATCCTCTTCGTCAAGTGCGGAAATGAGTTCATTGTGGTCAACGCCCGCCTGCTGATTTTCATAGCAATCAACACCTTCTGCATTCAAACCAAACTGAGCAGCAATATCGCCTGTATTCTCTACAATTACAAAGTCAAACATATTTGTTGCCTTCATAGCAGCTGCTGTTCTCATTACACTTACTGGGTCAACCAGATTGTTATGATTGAGATAAAGATTTGCCATCGTAAGCGAAACACCTACACATCCGCTCTGAAAAATTCTCTGTTCTGTTATGTATTCATAAGCCCATCTTGTGTCATCCATATACAATGCGGGGATTCCTGTCGAATTCAATTCTTCATTAGTAAATGTCATCATTGCATAATCATCCTTATGGAACGCATAATTATACACAAATTCAAGATTATCGTTGTTTTCATAATACAATCTGATAATATCTTCTGTGTACAATTCTTCATTTTCAATTATGAATTCAGCCATTGCATTTGTTTCGGCAGCTTCACCGAGCTCGTCCCATTTTTCAATTCTCTTATTCCTTTCTTCAACAGGAATAAGCAAAATCAGCACAACAGTAAGCACAACAAAAAAAACAATGACTCCGATTATAGTTTTCTTATCCATTTCATTCACCTATAAAAAAACGGCGGTTTTAAACCGCCGTTTTATTTATTTTGTTATTAGTTACTCACTAAATCAAGTACCGGACTTGAGTGGGTAGCAGCCAACGATGAGACCGTCATCCTTAGCCATGGATTCCTGTGTAGCAGCGTCGAGCTGTGTAGCAGAGAGAGTCTGATCCTTATCAGCTGTCCAGAGAGCGTAGCTTACTGCGAAAGACTTGGAGTTAACGTATGCAAGACCATTACCTGTGTAGTTGTTGCCGAGGTATGTTTCGAGGTCAGCCTTGTAGTCGCCCCAATTCTTAACGAGAGAACCTTCAGTAACGTTTACAGAGAATTCTGTAGCCTGCTGATTGTTACCACCTGCAACTGGTCTTTCACCAGCGATAGAACACTGTGTGAGAGCAGCAGATACGGATGTGTGTACGAGCTTAGCGTTAGCGTTAGCGGAAGAGATTCTAGCGTTTCTTACGTAACCAAGCATAGATGGTACGAGGATAGCAGCAAGAATACCGATGATAGCGATAACTACGATGAGCTCGATAAGTGTGAAGCCCTTAACCTTTGAATTTCTCATGGGAAATTCCTCCTTCATAAAATTAAAATATTTTTTATTAAAAAGCACCACAAAGTTCTTGTGAAGCACTTTTCCGAAAGTTACTCAACCTTAGCGTTGAGAGTTGGATACGCACCGAAGTAAATTCCTTCAGTATCCATACATTTTTCCTGAGCACCGATAGATGTCAGCATTCTGTATTTTTTATTATTATTTGTTTCCCCTGCGCCCTTTGTATATGGTGCATATGGATTGAGCTCATGCATATACTGACCAATACCATTTGAAGATGTTGAATAACTTGTCATATCAACACCCTGAGAAGCACCAGGTTCAAGATAGATTACTGAATCGACTAAATAGTCTTCGTAATCAATGTATACAGCACAGAAACCTTCAAAGCTGTTGTCTACAAAAGAAAGAATCATTTCTTCAAGACCTGCATACCATTTTTTTTCAGAAGTTACTACTGAATTTCTGTCTGCATAATCTTTTTTCGCAGATTGTGTCTTATATGTAGATGCAACATAGATATGGTCGCCAACCTTACCTTGAGTCATTTCAAAGTACAACTCAACGTATACCATATCATCATTTTTATAGTTATCGTTCGAAGAGTTACCACCCTTTGCGTCAGCGTCAAGCAATGAACGATCCTGATTTATCTCACACTGAATCAATTGATTCTGCATGCCTGTATAAACCATCTGAGCCTTATTATTGTTGTCTTCAAGTCTTGCATTACGCTGGAAGCCACCAATAAGTGTCGAAACGATTCCTGCGAGTATTGCAATAATTGCCATAACGACAATAATTTCAACCAGGGTAAAACCCTTAACCTTAGAGCCAATCCTCTTTAAATTCATCGGACTCTCCTCCCATAAGTTTCAACCTCATTCCTATGGGTTGTTCCTTACTGTAATTACATTATATATCCATTTTTTTGATTTGTCAATAGAAAAATGATATTTTTATCGCTAATTTTATGAATTTGTGCATTTTTTCGTCAAACCTATAATTTAATGAATTTTTTTCAGCATTTTGACTAAAATATGTACAATAGTATAAAGCGACTAATCATTTTTCTACTGCAAATGCTTATTTTGTGTAACTTATCTGCCAGCCATAGCGCTGAGACTCTGACTTGCACCGTTACCCTTGAAGTAACGCTCAAACTCGTTGATATCGAGGGATTTTTCACGAGCGTGCATTTCAGTGATAACACCTTCCTTAACCAGACGCGCAAGCTCCTGGTCAAGACAAACCATGCCTTCCTTCTTACCTGTCTGGATAGCTGTCTGGATAAGGTGAACCTTGTTATCACGGATCATAGCCTTAATAGCGTCTGTTGCATTAAGAATTTCAAGAGCAGCGATACGGCCTGTACCGTCAGCCTTTGGAATAAGTGTCTGAGCAATGATACCTACAAGAACTGTAGCAAGCTGTGTACGGATCTGGGACTGCTGGTGAGCAGGGAATACGTCGATGATACGGT
>JAFXAJ010000066.1 GCA_017517145.1 Ruminococcus sp. | reverse complement strand
CTTGATTTAAGTAATAATATTGCATTAGAAACAGCTTTATATGATGACAACAATTATGAAATAACTGTCACCGGCAACACATTTGACCTTTCAACTCTCCCAACAGGCTTTGATGCAGCTAAAACTTCCAGCTGGACAAATGCCACAGTTGAGGGAAATATTCTCACAATTGAAGATGTTACAAAGGAAGTTACATACATCTACAACTGCGGAAATGGAAAAGCTGAAACATTCAGATTATTTGTAACCTTAGCAACAGGAGATGTAAACAACGACGGCACAATTGACTCCAGCGACGCTACGCTTGTTCTCTCCGATTACGCTGTAATCGCAACAGGCGGCACATCCACATTTACTGATGAACAGATAAAGGCTGCTGATGTTAACAAGGACAAAAAATGCGACTCTATCGACGCTTCCCTTATTCTCGCTTACTACGGCTATACCTCCACAGGCGGTACAGATACAATTGAGGAGTATCTTGCAAATGCAAACGCTGAAGAACAGCTGAAAGCTCTCAAAGAAAAGAAAGAGTCCGAAGTTCAGCTTTTTGCGGCTGCTTATATAGGCTGCACCGACGATATGAATGAGGTTGACGCTACCGCTTGGATAAAGGAAAACAGCCCTGTTTTCTATAAAAATTACAGCTTTGTAGAGGATATTCCGTCAGGACAGATTGCAGGAACACATATTGGCGAGCTTTACTGCATTGTCCCCTTTGATGAAAATTCAACAGTTGCAATAAATCGTGCTGTTTATGATGAAAACGGCAATGGCTCATACGAAAACGTTATCTACAGAAGTGAAAGCGGAGAGCCTGTATTGCTTTTCTGCAACAACTCAGGAGTTGACGGCGATACAATGGTAACTGTTACCGATTCTGACGGAAACAAGGATGTATGGTTCCCGTGTCTTGATGAAAAGCTGATGATGAACTGCCCATATAATGCAAATTATGACGCATTTATATACGATTTCTCACCGTATCAGGAAATACTTGAAAAAGAGCATACATCACGCAAAAACAGCGGCTGGAAGCTTCCGACTGCTGCCGACCTGCAATTTACCAACTGGTCAGGTGTTGATTACCGCGGCTCAGAAGTTATAGGCTCTTACAAAATTGAATTTGGCGAAGATACAGCCTATATCAAGTGGGTTGACGGCGATGAGGAACACGAATTCAAGGACGTTGAATGGCAGCTTGAAGTTGAAAAGAACGCTGCTGTTGTAACCTTTAATTTCAACGAATTTGCAGGAATACTTCAATATAATTTCCTTTTGAATGGAAATAACGGTATGCTTTATACAGCGGTGAACTTTACAAATGAAGATACTTTAGACGAAAATTTGAAGCTTTACAGAATACTTGACAGATTTGAATACTCTGAAACAAATTCATAAATGATAAGAGGGAAATTAATATGGAAAACAACGAAAATACAATCGGCATTATTCCCGACAGCTGCGGAAATTCGGGATATTCCGCAAAGCTTATGCGGAAATCCTCAACAGCAAATTCCATTATACTCATAATATTCACCATTTTCATGATTGGCGGAAGTATTCTTACGACATATATAGCAGAAGCCTTTGTCAATAAAGATTCAGAATATTACAGCAGCCTGTGTATGCTTTTATCTATGCTTATACAGTCTTTCGGCGGCGTTTCCCTCGCACTGTTCGTCAATAAAAAAACTACCGCTGGAAAAGAAGCTGAACCGACACGTTCACTTTTCCGTAAGCCGCAGCAGTCATCGTGGTGGATTATTCGCTGGATATTCATTGTCCTTTTCTTTATCTATGCTACAAATTACGCCACAAGCTTTATTTTCATGTTTATCGAGAATATCACAGGTATTAAGCTGGTGCAGACGGATTTTTCCGCTGATGACAACGCTCTTTCAGGTATTGTGAATATTATCTGCATAACCTTTATGGCGCCATTTTTCGAGGAAGTTCTCGTCCGTGGCGCTATGCTGGGAAACAGCAAGAAATACGGCACCTGGTCTGCTGCAATTGCAACCGGTCTTTTCTTCGGTCTGCTTCACATGAACTATCCGCAGGTGCCTTTCGCCGCTGTTATGGGATTTTTCTCAGCATTTTTAGTGCTGAAAACAAAGTCGATTTTCCCATCAATTCTGGTTCACTTTATTGTGAACAGCATCGGCGGAATTCAGTCACTCTTTGTTGGACGGGTTGACGCTGAAGCTATTATGGCAGGAGATATATCTGCTGCTATGGAAAATCCTGTGCCTTTTATCATTCTCATGCTTATAGGTCTGCTTATCTTAGGTCTTTTGGGAATCGGTCTTATCTTTTTCATCATCGAAATTGTAAAATTCCGTGACAGCTTTAAGCTTGAAAAGGTGTACCCCGAAGTATCCGAGGGTAAAAAGCTGCTTCACTACTTTTCATCTCCCCTTACCGTTGCTCTTGCACTTTTTTACATTACAATGACTGTACTTAATGCTTTACCCGAATAATAAATCCCCCACAGCCGTATTTTACGGTTGCGGGGGATTGTTTTTGAATTATGTATCATAAAAGAATAAATGCGCCATATTTTCCAAACCATACTCCGAAAGCAATCGGGTAATACCGTCCTGTATTTTCTCCCTGCTGAAATTTGCTTCCTCTAATTCCTCATCTTCCTTATCATTAAGGTATGAGTAAAACGTAAGCCCTACTAAAAGATTATCCATTGACCTATTATTAATCAAATCGGATAATTCTCCCTCAGCATATCAGATGTTTTTGTTATCGCACTGCCGCAGAAGCTCCACCGCCTTTTCTTTTGCTTGCATATCCTTTATTACTTCCATTGCAGAAGATTCAACATTAACATTAAAGAACATCTTGACTATTGCCTTTGCTAAATCCTGAATCTGCCGCATTATGTAATCCTGTTCAAACATTTTAAAGTCTCCAATAATTCCTGTAATTTATTCTATACAGCTATCATAAAACTCCAGCATCTGCGTCATCATTTCGCTGTCAAGCTCATTACCCTTTGTTCTGTCGAAATTTGCCTTAATGTATTCCAGACGCATTTCATCTGTAAATTCTCCCTCGGCAAACTGAGAAACATATTCATTTCCAATCCTGTTGTATTCTTTTCTGTACTCCATTGCAGCTTCTGAAATAAGAATTGCATTGTGTCCCTTATCCTCGAATCGGACAAAGGTAAATCTGTCATTATCAACAAATTTTTTATAATATCGGTCATAGCTGATTTCAATCGGCACTACGTCATCATCTTCACTATGATAAATCAGCACATCTGCTGTTGACTGTTCAAGACTTTCAAGAGCGTTCATTGCTGCATAATCCCCGAATTTTTCCTTTTCCAGTTCCTCAAACAGTGGCATAACAACGTCTATGGCATCTCCTGCCATATCTCTGCCCACATCTTCAATCATATCAAGAGATGAATTAAAACCTGAAACTGAAATAATACCCTTAACTTCGGGGTGAAGCTTTGATACCGCACATACGGAATATCCGCCCCAGCTGTGTCCCCAGAGCATAACAGGCAAATCCGACAATTCCTCGTCAGCTTTTATGTAATTCAGCGCATAGTCAAGGTCTATAACTCCCTGCGGCAAGCCCCTTACGCTTTCGCCCTCGCTTTCGTCGTTGCCTGTTGCGTCATAAGCGAAAACCTTATAACCGTTTGATGCAAAATAATTGGCTGCATCCATATAACTGCAATGACCGCCGCCGCCGAATCCGTGGACAAGTACAATCAGCCCCTTTGACTCAATATCACCCTTTGTGTAGACATAGCCTGTAAGCTTTTGCCCCTCATTTGATACGAACACGTGCTTTTCCCTTGCAAGTCCGTCAAATTCTTCAACCTGAAATCTCCATGCCTCATCTGTTGTATATCGGCTGCCAAAATTTTCCTTATATACCGATTTTACCACCATTTTCGGCACAATAAGTACCGCTGCAATAATCAGCACAAGTAAAATTCCCAGTATAATTAATGTGATTTTAAGTCCTTTTTTCATTTTTTTCTTCGCCATTTGTTAAATCCTCCATATCATATAGTGACAATATTATAACATAATATAACAAATTTTTCAATACACATTTTTAACAAATCACTTTTTTATGATATTTGCAACTATAACCACCACAGGGGAAAGTACCGCTGCAACAGGCCATATAACCCAGCTTATATGCCAATTGAAAGTGATAAAGCTGTAACCAAGATAAAAAGCTGTCACAATACACCAGTAGATTCCCATAGCTGCAAAAGCCTTGCTTGTTTTTGTCTTTTTCTGACGGGAATAGCCGTCCTCCTCTAAAAGCACGTTATATCCGCCGTTAATTGTACAGGCGTTTACAATGAAAAATACACCGACTGCTACAAAAAGGAAAAGGAAAATTGCTCCCATATCCTCTAAAGCTGAATCGCTGAAAAGCATATCGCATACAATGGGCGGAATAACAGAGAGAATACAGAGAATAACTCCGATAATTACCTGCATTGTTGTTCTTGAATGGTCGTGTTCACGTTTTTCCTTTACTATACCATTAACGCCGTATTCAGTGTCAAGGCACTCTTTTTCAAGATATTCAAACTTTTTTGTAAGGCTTCCTGCATAGATAAATATTCCCACAGCCGCCGCAACAGTTAAAAATATAAATATCGGGCTCAATTCTGACATAACTGTATTTTCAAAAAGAATTTCAAAAAGTATTGCCGCAACAGGTGAAAGTATGCACAGTGCAACTCCTAAGGCAACAAGAAACGCTTTCTTGCTGTTCTTTTCCAGATACTCCACAGCCTCCGCCATTGATACAGGGCGGAGAGGCGGCTCTGTTTCAACGTGAGCCTTTACGGATACTGTCTCTACATTCTCTGTAGAAATTTCCTGCTCCAGCTCCATTTCATCCTTTAAAAGCACATCTGTGCTGACGGAAAATATCTCCGCTAATTTAAGTATACGTGCAAGGTCAGGAGTTGACTGCGCACCCTCCCATTTTGAAACAGACTGTCTGCTCACTCCTAATTTTTCAGCAAGTTCATCCTGTGTCATACCTGATTTTTTTATTAATTCAATAATCTTATCTGCTAATATCATTTTTAATCCTCCGTTTGATTTTTTGATTTTCACACAATGCCGGCTTTGTGTTTTTCCATGGTTAAAGTATACCATACAATGGGGTTGCAGTCAATAAAGTACGCTTGGAAATTTGTCAACCAGCGGTTGCAATGGCTATATTTCGGGAAAAATCAGATTTCAAAAAAGGACACGGCACGCCGTGTCCTTATAAATATTTTCCGTAATTTACACTTATGCCAACTCAAACATACCTGTGTAAAGCTGGTAATATTTTCCCTTCTGCTCAATAAGCGCATCGTGTGAACCACGTTCAATTATCTTTCCATTCTCCAGAACCATAATCGCTTTGGAGTTGCGGACAGTTGACAAACGATGAGCAATCACAAATACGGTACGTCCCTCCATAAGAGAATCCATACCCTTTTCAATAAGCGCTTCCGTTCTCGTATCAATAGAACTTGTGGCTTCATCAAGAATAAGAACAGGAGGATCTGCTATTGCTGCTCTTGCTATGGCAAGAAGCTGCCGCTGTCCCTGTGAAAGATTCGCTCCATCTGCTGTCAGCATGGTGTCATATCCTTTTTCAAGATGAGTAATAAATCCATGGGCGTTTGCAAGCTTTGCCGCTGCATATACTTCCTCATCTGTTGCGTCAAGCTTTCCATAGCGAATATTCTCCATAACTGTACCCGTAAACAGATGTGTATCTTGCAGTACAATTGACTGGGAACGTCTTAAATCGCTCTTTTTTATCTTATTGATGTTAATTCCGTCGTATCTTATTTTTCCGTCAGGTACATCGTAAAAACGATTAATCAGATTTGTTATTGTAGTCTTTCCTGCTCCTGTAGAACCTACAAAGGCTATTTTCTGCCCTGCGTCTGCATAAAGACTTATGCCGTTAAGAACGATTTTTTCAGGCTCATAGCCGAAAACAACATCGTCAAATTCAACGTGTCCTCTTACTTCGGTATATGTAACTGTACCGTCAGCTTTGTGAGGATGCTTCCATGCCCACAATCCCGTCTTTTTATCAGCTTCTGCAAGCGTGCCGTCAGCACCTCTTACAGCATTTACAAGAGTTACATATCCCTCGTCTGCTTCAGGTTCTTCATCAATTACTGCAAATATACGCTCTGCACCTGCAAGAGCTGTCAGCACCGCATTGAGCTGCTGGGATACCTGCGTTATAGGCTGGGCAAACTGTCGTGTGAACTGGAGATAGGAGATAAGTTTTCCAATATTCATTCCGCCGAATCCGCTTACTGACATTATACCGCCTACTATAGCTGTTGCCGCATAGTGGAGATAGGAAAGGTTATTCATGATAGGCATTAGAATATTCGCAAAGGTGTGTGCTTTTGTTGCCGCATCACAAAGCTCGTTGTTCAGCTTGTCAAATTCCGCATTTGCTATTTCCTCGTGACAGAAAACCTTTACCACCTTCTGTCCGCCTATAAGCTCCTCTATATAGCCGTTTGCCTTGCCTATAGCAGTCTGCTGTGCTATGAATCCCTTGCTGCTTCGTGAGCCGATAGCTCCAATCACTCCAACTATTATAAAGAGCATGACAATCACTATTATGGTAAGAATCCAGCTGTAAGCTATCATCAGCGCAAATACGCCGACTATGGTAATTGCGGAACTTATAAAGTTTGCAATACTGTTGCTGAGCATTTCACGAATGGTATCAGTATCATTTGTATACAACGACATGAGTTCTCCATGAGTGCGCTTGTCAAAGAATTTTACAGGCAGCGACTCCATTTTATTGAACAGGTCATTTCGTATACGCATAAGAGTCGTTGTAGAAATTTTCATCATCATTCGCTGATAGAGAAATCCTGCCATTGCTCCTGCCGCATAGATTGCCGCCATTACTAAAAGTATGCCTACAAAGCTCTTTTTGTCCCATTCACCGCTTTTGCAGGCTTCCTCGATATTATTTACAAGAGGTGTAAGCAGAGCATTTCCCGCTATTCCTGCAACTGCACTGAGAATTACTCCTGCTACCACAAGGAAAAACTGTATTTTGAATCCGTACATATAGCTGAAAATACGCTTGATTATACCTTTTATGTCCTTCGGCTTCTGTACAGGCACCATATTCTTCTTAGGAGGCATCTGCGTCACCGCCCTTCTGCTGGGAATCGTATACCTCACGGTAGATTTCACTTGTTTCAAGCAATTCCTTATGCGTTCCTATATCAGAGATTTTTCCGTCGTCCATTACGATAATTCTGTCTGCTTCCTGAACGGAGGATATACGCTGTGCTATGATAAATGTTGTCACATCTCCAAGATTTTCACGGAATGCCTTTCGTATGCTTGCGTCAGTTGCCGTATCAACAGCGCTGGTAGAATCGTCAAGAATAAGTATCTTAGGCTTTTTTAGCAGCGCACGTGCAATACAGAGTCTCTGCTTCTGTCCCCCTGAAACATTTACGCCGCCCTGTCCCAGATTTTGATTATAGCCGTTGGGAAATGATGTGATAAAGTCATGGGCGCACGCCTGTTTGCAGGCTTCGATTATTTCCTCATCGGTAGCGTCGGCATTTCCCCATTTCAGATTCTCCTTGATAGTACCTGTGAAAAGCACATTTTTCTGGAGCACCATTGCCACATTTCCACGGAGAGCCTCAATGTCGTATTCACGTACATCTCTGCCTCCTACCAGCACCTGTCCTTCTGTTGCGTCGTAAAGTCTGGGAATAAGCTGAACAAGTGTTGTCTTTGATGAACCTGTACCGCCGATTACACCTATAGTTTCTCCTGATTCTATATTAAGATTAATCTTTTCAAGGGCTAAATTATTCATATCCTTAAAATAGCTGAAAGATACATTCTTAAAGCTTACAGAACCGTTTTTCACCTCTGTAATAGCATTTTCCGGAGATACTATATCAACTTCCTCTGTGAGAACCTCATAAATACGCTGAAGTGATGCTCTTGAAATAACGAACATCATGAGCATGAATGACAGCATCATAAGGGACATAAGAATCTGGGTTACGTATGTGATAAACTGGGTTAAATCACCTGTGAGCATATCTCCGTCAACTATGATATGTCCGCCGAAGAAAAGTATTGAAATAATGCTTGCGTACATACAAAGCTGCATGAAAGGCATGGTAAGTATAACCAGCTTTTCCGCATTTACCTGCGCTGCACGTACAGCCTCAGTACTTTCCACAAATCTTTTTTTCTCATAATCTTCACGGACAAAGGCTTTTACAGTGCGGATTCCAATGAGATTTTCCTGTACTCTGCCGTTCATGTTGTCGTAAAGAGTGAGCATTGCCTTGAATCTTGGATGCGCCTTTGACATAATCATAAAAATAATAGCCGCAAGAACAGGTATGGCTACAACAAATACGAGAGAGAGCTTTGCATTTGTGGTTATCGCCATAAACAAAGCAAAAATCAGCATCATTGGCGCTCTTACAGCTGTTCTTATGAACATCATAAACGCCATCTGAACGTTGTTTACATCGGTTGTCAGTCGTGTTGTAAGGGACGCAGAGGAAAATTTATCCACGTTTGAGAATGAAAAAGCCTGAACCTTTTCAAAAAGAGCTTTTCGGAGATTTTTGGCAAATCCCACAGATGCTACTGCGCCGAATCTGCCTGCCAGTGCGCCAAAAGCAAGGGATACCAGAGCCATAACAACCATGATTATACCCATAATTGCCACGTGTCCCACATTGTCTTTTCTGATGCCATTGTTGATTATTGACGCCATAACATAGGGAATCAGAACTTCCATAACGACTTCGCCCAATATACTCAAAGGGCAGAGAATCGCAGTTTTTTTATACTCCCCTACATAGGATAGTATTTTTTTCAGCATTGTATCACTTCTCCTTTCTGATACATCGTATTAATTTATATTTACGTACTATAAAAGTATAGCACTGTTTATTTTTAATGTCAAGCGAAAATTTTGTGAAATACCTTAAAAATAATACGAGATATTTTTAAGGGGACTCTCTCTTGCAGAGCGTCCCCTTAAAAAACATCTTATTATAACTTTTTCTACAGACTGAAGGGACGTTCTTGGAACGTCCCTTGTAAATTATTTCTTTAGACTGCCTTTTATAATAATAGTGTTTGATTTTGTCACATTGCCAAAGTCATCAGTGATTTCACAGTATGCAAGACGATTGCAGGTTTTCTTTGACATTATAAATGAGTAAGTGGAAGAATTAGTATTGGTAACTACCCATTTATTGGAGTCCTGATCTTTTATATACCATTTGTATTTAAGGTTTGTGCCTGTTGCCTTTACATTAACTGAAGTTCTTGTACCAATAACAGCGGTAATATTTGCAGGCTGTTTAGTAATAGATGTGGGAATACCTATAGTTGCGACGTTTGAAACAGCTGTTTCTCCGTACTTATCGGTAACGATACAGTAAACACGTGTTCCGATTTTATCACTTGTCATTCTGCATGAATAAGTGCTGTTGGAAATATCAATTTTATCCCAGCTGTTGGTATTGGGAGCGTGTTCGTACCAATTGTAAGTCAGACCGCTGCCCTCTGCTTCAATAGAAAGAAGAACAGTGCCGTTAAGTCTTACAGAAGTGCTTTCGGGATGCTTTATAATATCCACAGGAGCATAAGTTGTAACGGTGTCAGTTACTTCTGTTTTGCCGTATTTGTCGGTAATTCTGCAATAAAGCTGTCTGCCGTTATTTTTCTCGGTAAGAGTATAGCTGAAATCAGGGCTGTCTACGCCGGTAGGAACAAATGCCTTTCCGTTGCTTTCACGGTAAAACCACTGATAGCTTAGTTCTTCTCCTGACGCTTCAACGGAAACGCTGACGGTTTTTCCGATGGGGGCAGATGAATTTTCGGGCTGGCGTATAATATTCAGCGGGGTTTCAATATTTGCATATACAAACTGCTGAATCAAGTTTGTATTGCTGTTATCGGTTTCACTGCCGCCGTTGTATTGTGATTCAACGTAAAGATTGAAATCTTCTTCATCGAATTCATAAGGATTAAGACAGAGAACATAGAGTCTGTGAAGAACATTGACGAATTTGAGATAATCGGGATTGTCAAGAGAAACTTCAAGTTCAAGAGCGTCCTTTAAGACTTCGGCAGCATGGAGATTTGCCTCACTGTAATAGTCATGATCATAGCCAGCATCATCGGCGGCACGGAAAAAGGTTTCAAGCTTATCCCATCCGAATTCTGAGCCGATAATAGTCATTTTCTTCGCCATATAGTAGAGATGGTCGTCAGAAGGAGGATTTCTCTTGTCGTAAATATCGTAGTAATAGCCTTCGATTCCGTTATCAGCAATGATAATATCCTGAAGATTGCAGCAGTTGTGGATAGCTGTTATACCACGAACATTGGTGTGAACCTCGTCATGGTAGTTGTAATTTTTCTCAAATGTGCTGTCAGCCACGTGACCGGCGTATGAGTGAGAAATCTCGTGCATAACGCACCATGTAACAGCGTCACACTGCTCGTCAATTACCCTGAGGACTTCCTCTGTGGTGTCAATGCCGAAAACAGTAAATCCATTTGTAGCTTTTGTATTGTCCAGCATATAGTTTGCGGAATAGGCGGTAGGACAATCGGGATCATCGAAAAGCATATACATCGTGTCACGGCTGATACCTGTAACATCCTTTAGGCTATTAAGGTACATAGTGACAGTTTTGAGCCAGCGGCTGAGCTTTTCCTCGTCAATGCCTGCTCTGGTAGAAACAAAAAGATTTTCGCCGTCAGGAGTAAAGGTTTCAGCTTTTACATAATCCGAACCGTTGCCTGTCATTGTGCAGTATTCGGCGGTAATCCCCTCTGCTCCTGAGAGATAAGAGGTATCGAAGTACATATCCGTACCGTAGGTTGTAAAGTCATAGCTGAGTTCAAATTCTGTATCAGAAATGATATAGACAGCGGAGGGCGAAATAGTTCTCACTGAACATTCTGTTCCGTTAAGTGTGTGGTAAACGTAGAGGTTGACGGAATCAAGCCAATCGTCGTACAGGCAGTTTGTAGTGCTGATACCGATAGTGATATTGATTCTGTCCAGCATCTCGCAGTTTGTGATTTCGCTTGTAATGATATTGTCGCTGATAGAAACGGCAATATCCTTAGAAAAGTCGTTATAAGGCGTAATAGAAATGTCAATCAGGTCTTCGTCAATAATTATGTCGGAGGATGAGTTTGCGCCTGTAATAAAATCGGCAATGGACTTTAAGGGATTGGAAAATACTGTAAGGGAAAGTGCTGCTGATAGTGAAACCGCTGCAGCAGCAATTGCGAAACTTTTCTTTTTCATAAATTTCTCCTCTTTGTTTAATTAATTTACCAATTTTCCTTGAATATAATTTTATCTTATAACTATTCTATATTATATCAAAGTTTCTAAATTTTGTCAAGGGAATTCATGGAAAAACCACCGAAAAACAGGAGAAAATTAATACTCAGAGTAAATCGATTATAGTTGAAAAATATTTTTTGGTTAATAGAATCAAAACAAATTAACATATTTGTGCAGTATGTTTAAGCGAGTACGGATGACTGAATTGGATGATTTTGTGAATTGACATAATGTATTAAAAATGTTATAATAATATTAGAATAACGAAAGGAGTTTGCTATGAAAACTGAGGTAAAAGAAAACACGTCACCTGCCGCAGCTGAAACTGATATAGAAAATTTGCCTAAAAAGAAAAAATCCCGTTACTGGCAAATAGTAATCGTGTTGACAGTGTTGACAATTCTCCTTGCGCTGCTGGGATTTATTCCTGCTTTATGCGACTTGTATGCAAATAATGTCTATATTTATCTTTGCGACGGAATAGCCCGCATAACAAATCTTGTACCCTTTTGCATAGGCGAAATAGTAATGTATCTGGGCGCAGCTATGCTCCTTTTCGGCGTGATATTTCTGATTCTTCTGATATTTCTGCGGAAAAAGCCGAAATACCAAAAATTCTGCGGCGGCTACTTCAAGACGTTCCTGCTGATGTTATGTTGTGTGCTGTTTTTGTATATGCCCATGTGGTATATTCCGTTCAGAAGCACCGTTTTAGGCGAAGGCAACTCTCAGAAACGGACGGATTTTACATACGATGAAATATATGCTCTGCTTGAATATACGGTAAACGGCGCAAATGCAGCTGCGGAGGAAATTGAAATAGCCGAGGACGGAACAGTTGTTTTTCCCACAGAGGAAGAAGTTAATCCGCTTATAGCCGACGCTATGAGAGCTATTTCCGATGAATATTCAAGATTGAAAGGGTACTATCCAAAAGTAAAGCCTGCTATGTGTTCGGATATTCTGGAGCGTATGTGGATAGGCGGATTTACCTATCCATTCACCAAGGAGGCTACTCATAACAAATATTTGTCACCGACATACCAGCCTATACTTGACGCACATGAACTGGCGCATCACAAGGGGTACTACAAGGAAAATGAAGCGGAATTTTTAAGTCAGATTGCCCTTACGCAAAGTGACGACCCGTTACTGAGGCTTTCTGCGTTCTGTCAGATGCACAGTTTTGTATGGGATGAATATGAGGCGACAATGACAGCTGCTATTGAAAAAATGTACGCAGATGGAACTATGAAGCGTCCGGATGTATACGACAAAGAGAGCTTGGAGAAGTATTTTCTTGAATTGCAGAAATATTTTAAGCCTGAACCGTGTCTTAGCCAGAAAGTGTTTCAGATAATGGACGCTGGTGCAGTCATAGAGCAGGAAATATATGAGGAGGATTCTCACCCCATAGACGAAATGCCTGCTGTTAACGAGGTAATCGAGGAAACAGCCGATGTGGGCTGGGAAACCCAGGGAGAAATCTTGCAGGAAAACACTTATGACGGCGTAACCCTTTTGCTTTTGCAGTATTTTGACGGAAAACTTTACTGACCGAAAATTGCAGAGCAACTAATTATTGCTTTTTTATCATGAATATGTTATAATAGATATATACTTGATAAGGAGGGCAGATTATGGAGCGTTTAACACGGATTCTGACAGCTGTGGCTGCCGCATTTCTGTGCGCAGGAGTATCTGAGGCTGCCCGCTGTATAGGCAATGAAGAAAGCGTGACCGTGACGGTGGCTGCGTCCGGAGATGTCAACGCTGATGAAATGATAGACGCACGTGATGCCACCCTTATCCTTGAGGAATATTCCGTAGTATCTATTGGTGGTGTGTCGGGGTTTACGGTTAAACAGCTTGAATCAGCTGATGTCAACGGCGACGGAAAAGCAGACTCCATTGATGCGTCATATATCCTTTCTTATTACAGCTTTATTTCCACAGGAGGAAATAAAACTTTCACGGATTTTATTAAAAAAGAATACTAATAATAAAATTTCCCTCCCTTTGCTTTCGCTTGGGAGGGATTTGTTTTTCGGATTAGTTTCCTGATTTTTCAAACTTTATTCTTCGGGATACTGCTTTTATTATTTCATTTCTATTTTTTATGAGGTGAAATGTAACTTTTCCGATTGAAGTATGCAAGGTGATTCCTTTTATTCCTCCCTCTGAAACAGAGAAAATGTTTTCATAAGGAAGTATTGTAGTGCGTTCTTTATCTCCTGTGGCAATTATATGCTCGTCGGTAATTTTTAACTTGTTTTTTCTCATGTTATTAAGAGCAGTTTGAACAATAGATGATATAATAATAATTAAAACAATTCCTACCAAAAAAGTTATAGTCGAATAGGTTAACCAATCGTTATACTGTGATAAAAGTTCGGCTTTTTCTGCTGCATAAAATTCAGAGTCAATATCAAAATAATATTCCACATCTTTGAAATATCTATCGTTTATTTCTTTTTCATACATCTTTCTGTCAATTATGCCAACTAAAATGCTTACAACAAGAATAATTATAGAGCAAATAAGGTCGATAGTAATAAACATATGTTCTATTTCTGTTTTTGAATATGATTTTGATTTGAGAATACGTTTTTCTTGATTGTTTTTAGAAATGATATCACATTCAATGTTTTGTGGCACTATCAAATCTTGTTCCTGTTTTTCAGGTGGTGCGGCAACTATAAAAACTAAAAAGTACCATACCCCTATAAGAGCTGCTAAAATAATAATAGAAATTAATCCAATCATAACTTCCCCCCCGTTTTTATGTAAAATATAACGTAAGCACATAATATTTAGTACTTATTTGTACTATAATAACCATTATAGCACTAAAATATGTTAAAGTCAATAGTACCGATGAGTACTATTGAGAAATCGGCAGACTGAATAAAAAAGGGGAGCATATTTTGTGTATTTTCAAAGGTTAAGGGATTTGCGTGAGGATATGGATATGAATCAGACTGAAATAGCGAAATTGCTTCACACAAGCCAAACAGTGTATTCACGGTATGAACGAGGGTTTCAAACAATTCCAATTGAACATTTACTGATACTTGCTGACTTTTACAAGGTATCAACAGATTATATACTTGGCAGAACTAATAAAAAAGAAATGAATAAATAATATAAAAAGACGGCCGATTTCCGAGTGATGTGAAATCTGCCGTCTTTATTAATTACGCATTATATTTTAGCCCATGATTACTTCAACAGTGTGAACTCCGCCCTCAGCAGCAGGGATAACATTTCCGTCAACAGCCTGTCCGTCAACAGTCATGCTTACTACACCCTTGCAAACGTGGTTGGGGTTCTTAACAGTGATATTATAAGTTGCACCACGGAACTTTCTTGTAGCTGTGAAGCCGTCCCACTCGTGAGGAATGGAAGGATCAACCTTGAGGCCGTCCCAGTCAGCAGCAATTCCGAGAATATACTGAGAAATTGCAACCATATTCCAAGCAGCAGTACCTGTCAGCCATGAGTTCTTGCCTTCACCGAAGCGGCTTGCATCCTTACCTGCGATCATCTGACCGTATACATAAGGCTCAGTCTTGTGAAGTTCGGAAATATCCTCATTGAAAGCAGGAGCAATCTTGCTGTAGTACTCGAATGCCTTGTCGCCTCTGCCTGCATAAGCCTCAGCACAGATGATCCAAGCATTGTTGTGTGTGAAGATACCTGCGTTTTCCTTGTATCCGCCGGGATATGTGGAAATTTCACCGTACTGGATATAGTACTTGGAGAATGCAGGGTTATTGAGCACAAGACCATACTTTGTGTTGAGGTATTTGTCGATAGAATCAAGAGTCTTGATGTCAGCGCCAACGTCCTTACCGATTTCGGACATAACAGCGAATCCCTGAGGCTCGATGAAGATTTTACCTTCCTCGCACTCCTTAGAGCCCATTTTAGCGCCTGTAGAATCATAAGCACGGAGGAACCAGTCGCCGTCAAATGCGGATTCCATAACGTTCTTCTTCATCTTGTCGATTTCAGCCTGAGCAGCAGCAGCCTCATCATCCTTGCCGAGATGCTTGAGAATAGCAACGTAGTTAGGACCTGCATAAGTGAACAGAGTAGCAACCATTACAGACTCAGCAATCTTGGAGTAGCCGCCCTCAGCAGCAAACTTGGGATTTGTATAAGTCTGGAAGCTTTCACCGGGAGTATCGGAGTAGCAGGAAAGGTTGATACAGTCGTTCCAGTCAGCTCGCATAGCGAGGGGGAGACCGTGAGGACCGAGGTTATTTACAATCTTGTAGAAAGAAACCTTGAGGTGGTCAAGCATGGGCTTAGCCTTGGACATATCGTTGTCATAGGGAACAAGCTCATCAAGATGTGACCAGTCGCCTGTTTCTCTGATATAAGCGGAAACGGAGAGAATCATCCACAGCGGGTCATCTGAGAAGTCGCCGCCGATGTCGGAGTTACCCTTCTTTGTAAGGGGCTGATACTGGTGATAGCATCCGCCGTCCTCCAGCTGAGTTGAAGCGATGTCGATAATACGCTCTCTTGCACGGTCGGGAATCTGGTGAACGAAACCGAGAATATCCTGGTTGGAGTCACGGAAGCCCATACCACGACCGATACCGCTCTCGAAGTAGGAAGCAGAACGTGAAAGGTTGAAAGTAACCATACACTGATACTGATTCCAGATATTAACCATACGGTTAACCTTATCATCGGAAGTATTAACGTTGAGGATACCGAGGAGCTCGTCCCATGCAGCCTTGAGTTCAGCAAGACCTGCAGCAACCTTTTCAGGTGTGTTGTACTGCTCCATCATAGCGAGAGCCTTTTCCTTATTGATAGTTACGCCGTCAGCCTCAAACTTCTTGTCAACAGGCATTTCAACGTAGCCAAGGATAAAGATAAGAGTCTTTGACTCGCCGGGAGCGAGAGTAATCTTCTTGAAGTGAGAAGCAATGGGAGACCAGCCGTCAGCAAAGGAATTATTTGCTGCATTTGCAGTAACAGCCTGAGGATCATTGAAGCCGTTGTAAAGTCCGATGAAAGAATCTCTGTCTGTATCGTAGCCGTCGATAGTATCGTTAACAGAGTAGAAAGCGTAGTGGTCACGTCTGTCTCTGTATTCTGTCTTGTGGTAGATAGTGGAATCTACAACTTCAACACGGCCTGTAGAGAAGTTTCTCTGGAAGTTTGTGCAGTCGTCCTGAGCATCCCAAAGACACCATTCAGCAAAAGAGAACAGTGAGAAAGACTTAGCCTCTGTACCCTCGTTAGTGAGAACAACCTGCTGAACTTCACCGTCATAGTTCTGGGGAACGAAGAAAGTAACCTGAGCCTTCAGGTCATTTTTCTTACCTGTGATAATAGTGTAGCCCATACCGTGGCGGCACTCGTAGGAATCAAGGGCAGTCTTTACAGGAGACCAGCCGGGGTTCCAGATTGTACCATTGTCGTTGATATAGAAATAACGTCCGCCCATATCGATTGGAACGTTGTTGTAGCGGTAACGAGTAATACGGCGGAGACGAGCGTCCTTGTAGAAGCAGTAACCGCCTGCTGTGTTAGAGATAAGTGAGAAGAAACCCTGATTGCCGAGGTAGTTTATCCACGGATAGGGAGTCTTGGGGGAATTGATGACATATTCTTTATTAGCGTCATCGAAGAATCCGAACTTCATGATAAATAACTCCTTCTTAGTTTATTGGTTGATAAATGATAATGCACCGTATGGGTATAACTGTATGCAATGACTGTTACGGTGTAAAAATAGTAAGTGATTTTCAAATATCACTTACTATTATAACATAAAAACGTTAATAATACAAGAGATTACACAAATTAACGATGTACTATTTTTTTGTATAAATTTGTGCATTTCTACCAAACATTTCTGCGAATATACGATTTTATATTAAAACAAGAATTTATATAAAGCTTGTCCTGATTTTATTTTGTAAAGAATCTCTGGCGTGTAGTATAGATTTCGCTGGGTTTAACCTCGGTATAACCTGTAACATCGGGAGAAAGACTCAGATTCGGAGCGTCAATCATAGCCGTCATCGGCTCAGGACAGAAATAGTGGTTGAATCCACGGTCATTCCAGATAATCCAGAAGCGATATTCTTTTGAAACCTCGTAGCAGAGCTTCTTTCCGCTGGCAGTATCCTCAGCAATAACACCGTAGAATTCCATGCCGTCCAGTTCAGTTGATGCAGCGGTGTACATATCGTTGTCAACTACCTGAAGTACGGGGCATTTTGTGCCCTCTTTGTACTCTAAATCCCACATGGTAAGGGATTTCAGCTGCTCAGTGGGGAGACATCTCTCGTTAAGCTCGCACTTTTTCACAATCGGCACAGTAAGGCGGATATTTTCCTCCT
The DNA here is from genome assembly GCA_017517145.1 of Ruminococcus sp. Lineage (GTDB taxonomy): Bacteria > Bacillota > Clostridia > Oscillospirales > Ruminococcaceae > Ruminococcus. Next base: position 6,824 of record JAFXAJ010000066.1, on the reverse strand, counting down.
CAGCACCGTCAACAAATGGAGCGTTTATAGCTGTATGGGATGCCAGTGACATAGGAAGAACCTTGTCGTCGTTGTTGATGAAGCATATATCCTGTTCAAGACCGCTTGCGGAAAGTGTAAAGGTATATTCAGCAGTAAAACGTACAGGGAGATACTGGAAGAACTCGTCCCTTTCGTCGTAGACATAGCGTGTTTTCACCCAAGCACAGTTGCTGTCGGTACTGTGCTCGACAACTTCAAAGGTGCGCTTGTGGAGGAAGCCGTGAATGTGATTGTTATAAGGCGCTTTTTCGTTGACGGGAAGCTGATATGTGCCGTCGGAAGTTTTAAGGATTCCGTCTGCAAAACGGTTAGGGAGGTAGAGCGTAGGAAGTCCCCATACCTCAGCTGACTGGAAAATATCATCAAAAGTATTGTCGGGATTCCAGCGGAAAAACTCCATTCCCTCGGTGTTGCTGCGTAGACGGATGACGTTGCAGCCTATTTCGTAAGCGATAAGAGCCTCGTATCCTCCTGCTGATAATTTAACGCAGGTCATGCCATTGTGATTCATGAGTTGAGTTGTGTTATTCATAAAAATCAAAACCTTTCTGTTGAAATATTTCGGTATTAATATTTGTATTATACCACAATTTCAGGGATTTGTAAAGTCCGATTTGTGAAAATTTTAAAAAAAGCTTGACAAAATGTGCGATATATGATATAATTTAGTACGGTATCAGGGGAATATGATACCATAATGATATAAAGGGGGTTATTTTAATGAAAGTATTTTTTAAGGTGTGGAATATCCTGCTGCTTATTGCTACGGCAATTCCTGCGGTTATTCTTCTCGTCAGTGCGCTTGGCTTAGGTGCGCTTTCTGCTGAATTAGGGGGAAGCGACGGAGCTTTCGGCGGACTTACGGCAATATTTGCCATTATCGGACTTATTCCTGCTGCTATAACAATTCTCATGGCTATTGCAGGTCTGAAGGAAGATTACGAAAAGTGCTCAAAGATGGCGTTTTACGTGCTTGTTCTGGATGTTGTGATGCTTTTCATGTCTGAAAACAAAGGTTCAGCAATTTTCCAGATAATCATGCTTATTGTGTACATTGTACTTGCAAAGAAGCTCCAGAAAATCTGGTAAAATAAAAGGACACGGCGTGCCGTGTCTTTTTTGTATATATGTAAGAAAATGCTATATTAATTTCACTTACCTTGACAAAATTGTCGAATTATGTTATAATGTAATTATCTTACGATAAAATACATTCTGTAAAAGGAGGCCGAACACAATGAGACGAGAAATAATAGGGATTCCTCCCGAAATAGTTGAGCTTGCAGAAAAATCAAGAGATGGTTATCTCATTGATCCAAAACTTTATACACAATATGACGTAAAGCGTGGGCTCAGAGACATCAATGGCAACGGCGTTGTTGCAGGACTTACAAACATAAGTACCATCAACGTTGACGAAAATGGACACGGAAAACTTTTTTACCGTGGTATTGACGTTGAAGATATTGTTAACGGCTTCATTAAGGAAAAGCGTTACGGCTTTGAGGAAACTATATATCTTCTCCTTTTCGGAAAAATGCCTACCGCAGTAGAACTCAGCGATTTCAAAAATCTGCTTGTGTCATTCAGAACGCTGCCGACAACTTTCACAAGGGATATAATCATGAAATCTCCCAGCGACAATATGATGAATACTCTGGCGAAATCGGTGCTGTCACTCTATTCCTACGATGACAGAGCGAATGATATAACTATTCCCAATGTGCTGAAACAGTCCCTTTCGCTGATTACTCTTTTTCCGCTGCTGGCAGTTTATGGCTACCATACTTATAAATATTCCCGTGAAGGCGGAAGTTTCTTTATTCACGACCCCAATCCTGAGCTGTCAATAGCGGAAAATCTGCTGTATATGCTCCGTCAGGACAAAAAGTTCACAGAACTTGAAGCACGTATTCTCGACCTTGCGCTTGTGCTTCATGCGGAACATGGCGGCGGAAATAACTCAACCTTTGCTGTTCATGTTGTATCATCATCAGGAACAGACACATATTCCGCAATAGCAGCTGCGTTAGGCTCGCTTAAAGGTCCTAAGCACGGTGGAGCGAATATCAAGGTCGTTATGATGATTGACGACTTAAAGCGCAATGTCAAGGACTGGACTGACGAAAATGAAGTCAGGGATTATCTGAAAAAACTGCTCCACAAAGAAGCCTTCGACAAAACAGGGCTTATTTACGGTATGGGACATGCTGTATATTCTCATTCAGACCCAAGAGCGACTGTATTCAAAGGTTTTGTAGAAAAACTGAGCACAGAGAAGGGAAGACATGATGAATTCAATCTTTACTCCATGGTTGAAAGGCTTGCCCCTGAGGTAATAGCCGAGGAAAGAAAGATATACAAGGGCGTATGTGCAAATGTGGATTTCTACAGCGGTTTTGTGTATCGTATGCTTGGTATTCCCGATGAACTTTTCACTCCCCTTTTCGCAATAGCACGTATTGCAGGATGGTCGGCTCACCGTATAGAGGAGCTTATCAATTCCAACAAGATAATTCGTCCCGCATACAAAGCAATATCGCCTGTCAGGGCATATACGGATATGGAAAACAGAATAGACTGATAAAAGGGCGGATTTTATCCGCCCTTTAGTTTTTTTGTCGGAAATATCGCATTTCCACCAATTCATCCTCTTTATCTTTCATAATACATTAAAATTTAATCCCTGTATATCATCTTGATAAAGCTTTTGCTGTAACAGGCTGACATATAACATCTGCCGCAGTTTCACCATTAACCTTATACAGCATATCTGCCAGTGCCATATATGCAATATCCTCTGGCATCAGCTTTCCTGTAGGACATATAACCATATCGCCGGTCATGTCAAGATGAGTTACGGCTATTGCTATTTTTTCACCCTCTGCAATATATATTTTTTCAAGTGCAAGTGATGACATAAATTCAGGAAGATCGAACCAGCCGTATCTGAAAACTCCCTGATATTCATTTGGAGCATTGGTTTTGTCGTAAAGACTGTATTCCCTTGCGACATCCTTTGATTCAGTATCGAATCTTCCTGCACCGTGACGTGTAAAGAAAGATCTTGTAACATAGCATACCTCAGTTTCACGCTTTTCAAGCCTGTCAAGTATTGCACGGATATTCTTCATACCGGTATTTGAAGGAGTGAGATTCGGAAAATAATCATCTCGGTCCTGATCAAGCATAAGTCCCTGTGCTCCCTCAAATACAGCTGTATCGTATTTCTCAATTATCTGTTCATCTGTATCACGGCATATTGATGTCATAGCATACAGGTCGTCAAGATAGTTTTCGGTCAGTATGTCGTTTGCAAGTATGTCAAGCAGTTCCTGTTCTGCACTGCCTTTAATACCCAGTTCTTTCATACGCCGCTGACAGTATTCCTTATTTATCTTCTCTATCATCATTCTGACAGTGTTCCTGTCCTCTTTCAGTATATAGCCATAGTCAAAGGCATATCTGTTATCTCTGCTGCGTACAATTGTCTCGAATATTCCAACACCACAGCTGCCGTGACGATTATTTCCACGTATAGTTTCCGCAAACTGATTAAGAAGCATATCACAGGGAATTGTTACTTTACAGCGTCTGTCGATGAATATATTACCAATATCATTTCCGATATTATTCAGCTCTTTTGAAAAAAGCATGGGGTTAAGGATGAAATACTCGGAAAGGTATGTATCTGCACCTGCAAAACAGCCTGAACCTATATGAGAAAAGATATGTCTTTTACCGTCTTTTGTACATACGGTATGGCCTGCCTGTGCGCCGCCATTGCTCCTGATATTTATAACTCCGCCCTCTGTACGGCAGAAATAATCTGTCATCAAGCCTTTTCCTTCGTCACCGAAATTTGCTCCTATAACCACGTATGCTTTTTTCATACTATTACCTCAGAATTTTATGATGCTGTTTGATGTGTTCCTTTTCTGTGTCGGAAGTCCGATAAGAGCGTTCCTTACAGCAAGCTGTGTATCGCCGTCCCACGAATTGATTATTTCTTCAGTATCCTTTCCTGCAACGCTTTCAAGTAATGATACGATTATTTCGGGTATAGCATTAACATCAGTTACAGAAATTGCTCTTTCTCCCATAAGTTCACGCCACTTCGGAAGTTTTACAATGCTTTCGCTTCTTCCGTCCATTACCATAAGGTGGAATACATCGTACTTTCTGCCAACCTGTGCAAGCAGAGCCTCTGTGTTGACATCTTCCGATACCGTATCACCGAATACCTTTTCTATCTCTTTAGAAAGCAGCTTTTCAGGAAATCCATCGTCGCCCAGTGTGAAAATGATACCTTTTTTCTTTCGTTTTTCCCATGAATCTGTCTTTGTCTTATTTGCAGCAAGATACCATACAAGCGGATAACTCTCAAAATTATTGCCACCGCCGCCACGCTCAAACCACAGTTCTGTCAGCTGGCTTGCAATGCGTATGTCCGACTCAAACTGTGTAGCCTGTAACGGAGAACGGTCGCATATTGAATCGCCTACAGCGCAGAACATTATCTGCGGACCCTCAACAGGCTGACGTTCAAGTATATCCTTGACCATTTCACCAAGACGATTTGCTGTTACATCAAGAAGATCGCTCATCGAACCTGTAACATCAAGACCTATGATAATAGGTGTAGTAACAGGGTGATCTTCCGAATCAAAGCTTTCTCTGAACTTGATATTTTTCGGATCGTATTTCGCATCTATCTTTGTTGCATTGTAGATGTCGCTTACCTTCCTTCCGCTGATTCTTGCAGTAGAATAATTTTTCCAATCTGCTGAATTCCATGAACCACGTCCCATAATAGTACCTCCTGTAATAAGGGAACCTCTAAAACCCCCTCACGGCTGAATTTCTATGACAAACACCATTTGCTGCGTTGCCAAACCTTACAACTGATATTTGTCATATACAAAATTCCGCTCGTGTTCCAACTTTTAGAGAACCCCATAATTTATTTTAAGACTGCAATGTCAGGCAGTCTGACATTCATTTGTGTGAATTTTTTTCCGCCAAAGCCGTCAATTATCACTTTTTCCCATTTTTCCATTTCTTCAAATGCCGAATCGCTGCATACGCTTTCAGCGTAATCCTTTACTGCATCAGGAGCATCGTCCGGAAGTATCCGTCTTGCCACAGCTTTTACACATTCAAGGTCAGTGATATGCCTTGCAATACCGTCAGTCCTTGTCAGTGATGAAAGTGAATCAAATACTTTTGTCTGAACCCCTGTCATTCTGCTGCCTTCTCTTGCCGCAAACCACCAGCCACCGCCAACTCTTACTGTATGCTCTTTCGGATCAATAAAAAGATTTTCCTCGGTGAGACAGTTCCAGACTATTCCTCTTACCTCAGCATAACAGCATATACCAAGCAGCCGTGATATAATCCAGGCAGCGTGTCGGCTGTCAAGTTTGTCTCCGTAGAAATCCAGTATCCTTGACAATGGCAATTCTCCTGACTGCTTGCAGGTTTCTGCGAGCAAGCCGTCATCGGTTTTGAATATGCGTGTTACAAGCGGCAGAAATGCCTCTGCCTGTGCAAGTACTTGCTTCGGAAGATACTCCCTGAAAAACAGATCTGATTGTGCTTCGGATCTGGTAAAGCAATCGGCAAGATTATTTTTGATCAGAAAATAAACATTTCTTTCGCCAATATATTCCATACCGTATTCCTGCGTAAGAGACATCAGATATTTTATCTCTATTGCATTACTGCCGCAGCGAAATATCTTTTCCTGAAAGCTTTTTGCTTTTTTCATTTTCCCGTACAACTCATTTATCACAGCTGACGCTTCGGATGCTCTCGGATCATTGCATTTATCAGGGTGATATTTCAGCATAAGAGCCAGATAAATCGGCTGGGCAAGAGAAATATCCTCCGGAAAAATATCAATACAGCATTTGCATTTCAGAATATCAGATATATCCATACCAACTTCCCTCCTTGTAATATTGCTCCCCAATCTTCATATAATTTTTAAAAAGTTAGTTGGTGGAACAATAGAATCAAAAAGATATTAAAAACGATTAAGAATAAACGCATCAAATGTTAGTATCTTTTTGTTATTATCATAATATCATTATCAAGAAGATTTGTCAATAGTTCTGCGCTAGATTCTGCGTTTTCAACAATTAGATACTATCATAATGTTACTATCTATGTGCACAATTCACAAAAGCTGCATACACTCTTTAATACAGAAAATATATCGCAAGCTGTTTCATAAATTTGTTCGATAACGGCAATCCCTCCTTTACTTTTCTATGTATTATATCAATTTGCGTTTAATTAGTCAAGGTCTGAACTGAATGTATATGCCGATGCAGCAGAGCCATCTGCACGGGGTTTCAGAGCCATCTCGCCGCATAACAAGAGCCACTTCGTCGGAAAAGAAATACAAATTCACACCTTTCCGCTGACTACCTACGGAAAGTGCTCGGTAAAAAAGAGCCTGCCTGATATGGAATCAAACAGGCTCTTATCAGCTATTACTCTTACTGTATGGCGTAAGAGTTGTGTATGCCGCCTGAGAAACCACATCTGCACGGAACTTCAACCGCACCTTATCAGATTCGATAGTCATGGAAGATAAACAACATAATGATCGTTCCGTCTGTTCGCATTTATTTCACAGTCCACTTGACAGCAAGTCTCTATGAGCGCGGTAGTCCGGCAGCACGAGCATGCAGCCATGAAGGCTGCTGCCCGGCCACCAGCCTACCACACTCATACTCACTGTAAAGTGGCTTTTGCGGCATAAAAGCTCACTT
>JAFXAJ010000065.1 GCA_017517145.1 Ruminococcus sp. | reverse complement strand
ATACTACCGTAAGAAGAAAAAAAGAAGAAAGAGAAAGCGTCTCTTGAAGCTGAAAAGGCAAAATCAACTACAACTAAAAAATCAGCTTCATCAAAAAAGAATTCTTCCAAGACAAAATCTAAGACAACTACTGCGGTTAAAACTAAAACCGCTGCCGAAGGATGATAAATGCAAATGAGTAAAATCGGCAGAATTATTTCAGCCTGTGCGGCTCTCTCCGCCGCTGCCATGGTTTTCATGACAGCCTGTGAAAATAAGGAGAATTCCGCCGCCAATAATATCGAGGAAACCCAGCCAGTTACCGAAGCTCCTACTGAGCCGCCAACTATGCCTGTCTATGACAGCTATATGCCCTCAGCTAAGGGAATGACGGAGAAAACTCAGCTTATGCTGAAGAAAAATAAAAACTACTGCGGCTGGATTACTATAAATAATACCCCTGTGAATTATCCGATTCTAAAAGATCCCGGAGAAATTCAGGAGGGACAGCCCTACTACCGCAACGAATTCCATAATCCGAATTCATTCTATCTCCATAAGAATTTTGAGAGAAATTATGAGTTTGCAGGTTCGCTGTTTGTGGATTACCGCAACGATTTCGGTGCAGTAGAGGAAAATCAATCGGATAATATCCTTATCTACGGTCATAATATGCTGAACCTGACTATGTTCGGATCTCTCAGAAATTATTACAATGACCACTCATTCTGGGAAAATGCTGCGTTTATCAAGCTCAGTTCTGCCTATGCAGACTATGATTATGTAGTCTGCGGCAATGCCATTACAAGCGGATATAAAGAATCCGACTTTGTTTACTGGGATATGCAGGATTTTGAAACTGAAGATGATTTCAACTTCTACGCAGATAAGCTCAGAGAAAAGAAAGCTTTCGATTCGGGCGTTGATATGGAATACGGCGATAAGCTGCTTACCTTGTCTACCTGCTACGGCGCATCCGAGGACAACATGAGATTTATTCTCGTTGCAAGGAGACTCCGTGACGGTGAGGTTGCTGGCGATTTGTCAACCATTGAGCGTACCGACGAATATAAACAGAAACAAAAAGAAAAGACGACAAAGGAAAAAAGCTAATATAAAGTGCGGTTCTGAACCGTGCATTTGAGGTGATTCCAATGGATAATAAAAGCTTTAAAAAAGCTGCGTCTATGATTGCTGCGGGAGCTCTCGCTGTATTTGGTACTATTGCAGGTACTGTTTATGCCGAGGATACCACTGTGTCTTCCCATGACGCTGCTTTGACTACTGCTGCTGAATCCTCCACCGCTGCTGTTACTGAAATGACAACAGCCCCTGCGGAACAGGAAAGTGATGAAGAAATTAATTGGTATAAGGCGGAGCTTGACAGCTACGATGACAGTCTCTCCCTTATCAGTTACGAATCTTCTCCGGAATCATCGGGAAAAGGTAAGAAAAAAGGACCGACTCCTGTTGAACTCAATGTCACCGGCGGATATGTCGGGGATATTCCGTGGTTTGAAAGTGAACCGGTTATCGAAGCACAGCCCGGTAAGTTTGCAGTCGTTACATACGGCTGGGGACACGGTGTTGGAATGAGCCAGAATGGCGCTAATTTCTATGCTACTTACAGCGGCTGGACTTATCAGGATATTCTTTTCCATTACTATCCCGATACATACCTCATGGATACAGGAGAAGCTTATGACGAGGAAATCACCGTTGCGGGTGTTTCGGGAGATGTCCTCTCTATGGTTTCTCAGATAGTATTCAACGAGGTCGGCAGCTCTATGAATTATGAGGCTATTAAAGCTCAGGCAGTTGCGGTTTATACTTATTGTAAGTACAATGGCAACGATGCAAGTGACCTGAGATGCAAGCCTTGTCCTCCTCAGGTAGTTGTGGACGCTGTTTCCGAGGTTCTCGGTCAGGCACTCTACTATGACGGAGATTACGCATTGACTATGTTTTCAGCTTCAAGCGGCGGCATTACTGCTAACTGCGATGAAGTTTTCTGGAGGGATCTGCCTTATCTGCGTTCTGTCCCCAGTGATTATGACGCAGCTTATGATCCCCACTACGGTACGGTTACATATATAGATGATTACCAACTCAGAAATATGATTGAAGCGGCATACGGAATTACTCTTTCGTCTGACCCTTACAATTGGATTAAGCCTGAGTATTCGGATGAAACAGGATATGTAACTTATGTGAATATTGACGATCAGCTTACAGTCAAGGGATATGAGTTCAAACTTGCAATAGGACTTAAATCCTCAAAATTCAATATACACTATACTCCCAGACCGGAAGGTGAAGCAATTCCCAACGGTTCGTCTGATATAGTTGTTGTAGAGCCGGAGTATACCGAAACTCCCGGTGTGTGGTATCCTAACAACGAGCCTACTGATATAGGCGCAGTAATACCGGAGGTGACAGAGCCGACTACAGATCCTACTATTGAGGAAACGTGGACGGAGCCTTCAACAGATTGGTATGAACAGCCAACTTGGACCGATACTACTGAAAGCTGGACAGATACTACAACAAGCTGGACGGATAACTCGTACGACTACAACTACAACAGCGGTTACGATTACAGTTACGATTATAATACAAATTATAATTACGGTTATTGATGAAGAACAAGTCTTTGAAGCTGACGCACAAGTCTGCATCAAGGACTTGTTTGATTTTGGGTGAAATTTTCCTTTTTTCACTCGAAAAAATACCTTTTGGGTGAAAAAGGGTGAAAATCAAGTTATAAAATTTAATATTAAAATGATGAATTCGGCAGAATCTCCAAAAATTTTCTGATAGTTGCTTTTATGATTGTGCAGTATACAGTCTTGAAAAAAATATCCAAATAGGGTATAATGGTTGTAGGGGTAAATTAAGGTGATTTGTCGTGAAATTTTCCACTTTTGGGTGAAACACGGCAGTGAATCATGTTCAGAAAAGAAAAAGGAGGCGAATATCATGAACGAGCCCTTATGCGGTACTTATAATCCCAGTATCGATACAAAAGGCCGTATGAGCTTTCCAACTAAGCTCCGTGATATTCTTGGTGCCGAATTTTATCTTTGTGTAGGACACGATAAAGAATATATCGCTGTTTACTCCGTGGATGAGTTCAAAAAATACTGCGGTAAGCTCAATGAGATTCCCGGAGATATAGGCTCCGAAATCAGACGAGAGCTTCTCGCCGGTGCAGACAAGCAGGTTCCCGATAAGCAGGGCAGAATTTTTATTTCACAGACATTAAGAGAATTTGCGCATATAACCGACGAAGTAACCGTAATAGGCAATATGAACAGAGCTGAGATATGGAATCCCACTTTATTTGCCGAAAGCCGCAAGAGTCTTGACCCCGCTGCCAAAAAGGCTGCGTTGGCAAACATTGTGCTTTAATGGGTTCTCCATAGTGTAAATGAGGAGATAAAATGGATTTTAAGCATATCCCTGTTCTTCTTGACCAGTGTATCGAAGGACTTAATATCAATCCCGAAGGCGTGTACATAGACTGTACTGCCGGAGGAGGCGGACATTCCTCTGCAATTGCTGCAAAACTAAACGAAAAGGGCAGATTGTTCTCCCTTGACCGTGATCCTGATGCTGTAAAGGCGGCATCTCAACGACTGGCGGAATTCCCCAATGCACGTGTGATTCACAGGAATTACTCGGAATTGGACGTAGTTCTTGCTGAGCTTGGTATAAGCGCTGTTGACGGTATACTTATGGATTTAGGTGTATCTTCTCATCAGTTGGATGAAGAAAGCAGAGGTTTTTCCTATCATGCCGACGCTCCTCTCGATATGAGAATGAGCCAGACAGGTATGAGTGCCGCTGATGTTGTCAATACTTATTCTGAACAGCAGCTGGCAAAGATTATATTTGAATACGGTGAGGAGAAATTCTCACGGCGTATTGCTGCCAATATCATCAGAGCGAGGGAAATTGCCCCCGTTGAAACTACTTTGCAGCTTGCGGATATAATCAGGGAAAGCGTACCGCAGAAAGCACGGAGAGACAAGAATCCCTGTAAAAAAACCTTTCAGGCAATTCGTATTGCCGTTAACGGAGAGTTTGAACACCTCTCTGCAGGGCTTGACAAAGCTTTTGAAGCTTTGAAGCCGGGTGGGAGACTTGCGGTAATTACCTTTCATTCCCTCGAGGACAGAATCGTTAAACAGCGTTTTGCAGGATGGTGCAAGGGTTGTATATGTCCTCCGGATTTCCCACAATGTGTATGCGGACGCAAGCCGTTGGGAATACTTGTGAACAGAAAGCCTCTTGAGGCTGACAGTGAAGAACTGGAAAACAACAACAGAAGCAGAAGCGCTAAGCTCAGAGTCATAGAAAGGAGTGCCTGCGGAAATGGCTGATATGGATTCTGTAAAACAGCAGAACAAAAATAATAATAGCCATAAGCAGGGTGCAACGGCAGGAAATGATTCAAAATCAGGCTCAGTTATATCTATTATGCTGATAGCTATTCTTGCAGCCGCACTTCTTGGAACAGTTATATACAGCCTTGACAGAAGAAACACAATGTACAGCAGAGTTTCAGCCCTCACCGAGGAACTGACCTATGCACAGGCTGAAAATGTAAGACTCCAGACAGAGCTCGAAAGTAAAATATCTGCGAAAAACGTCGAGGAATATGCAGAAAATGTACTGGGTATGACAAAAATGGATTCATCCCAGATAAAGTACATTGAGATTCAGACCGATGACGTCGTTAGTATTCCGCAGCAGGACGAAGGAATAATTGCAAAGATAAAGAAATTCTTCGACTACTGTGTGGAATATTTCAGAGGGTAGCCCATATAAATATAGAATAAGGACTGCCTGTGATAAAGACTGACGGCAATAAAAATATATAAGCCGTAGTATAGTAGAACACGGAGGCACAACGAGTGATCGGATAAAATGGATTGCTCTCCCCGATATAAAAAAGAAAAATGGGGAGAGCGTATCCTTCGCTTGAGGGACAACAAGCGAGAATCTTTTCATCGTGTGTCAAAGAGCAAAGACATCGTGAAGATGTTCTTAGGCAGGGTTGCTCAGTGGCCCTGCCTTATTTATTGATTTATCATAGCAGCAGAAAGGACGGAGTATGGCTAATAATAATCTTCCTTCCAGATCAATGAAATTCAGAGCTAAGATCACTATGACAAGTGCATTTCTTCTGCTCTTTTCACTTGTTGCGGGAAATTTCTTTAAAATTTCAGTTGTTGATAATAAAAAGTACCAGACATTGGCTAATGACCAGCATTTTGGTTCAATTCCAATTTCAGCACACCGTGGCTCAATTTACGATTCCAAGGGTACTGCCCTCGCTAAAAGTGCTACGGTATATAAAGTATTCCTTGATCCGAAGCAGTTCCGTGAGGATATGGAAACCCTCCAAAAACGTATCGAGACAAGGGCACAGCAGATAAAGGACGGTACATATCAGCCGCAGGTACAGGTCACTACCGACGAAGCAGGCGCAGAGGTATCTCAGGTTATCGAGGACGCACTTCCTTCATCTGTAGAGGCATTCCGTGGCGATGCCATTGCATTTCTCTCTGCAAAGCTTGGCATAACTGCCGAAAAAATCGAAAAGGCTATGGTTGCTGAAAACCGTTACAGCGTTTTGCAGGAACAGGTTGAAAAGCCGGTTGCAGACGAGGTTCTTGCGTATTTTAATCAGTACAATCTTGTGTGCGTCAACGTTGAGGAGGATACAAAGCGTTATTATCCTCAGAATGAACTGGCAGCATCAGTTATAGGCTTTACTGCTTCAGACGGATACGGTATGTACGGTGTTGAAGCTTCTTATGACGACTATCTTGCAGGTACTGACGGCAGAACGATTTCAGCAAAGGATTCCAACGGCAACGAGCTGCCCTACCGCTATTCAAAGACATATCCTGCTAAAAACGGCAATGATGTACATCTTACTCTTGATATGGATATTCAGTATATTCTTGAAAAGTATCTTGAAGAAATGTCAACTACTTATATGGTTAAAAACAGAAGCTGTGCAATTCTTATGAACGCCAAAACAGGTGCTATATACGGTATGGCGCAGTATCCAAGCTATGACCTTAACAATCCTTATGATGTAGTTGATCCAAAGGTTATTGAGGAACTGAAAACCCTCGATGACGAGCAGTACAGCATAAAACAGGGTGAAGCCCGTGAAAAACAGTGGAAAAATAAATGTATAACCGAAAGATATGAGCCCGGTTCTGTATTCAAGGTTATTACAAGTGCTGCGGCATTTGAAGAAAATCTTATTGATATAGAAAATGACAGTTTTTATTGTCCGGGTTATAAGAAGCTTCCCGGTATGGAACAGCAAGTAAACTGCCATGATATTTCAGGCCATGGTCCGCAGAAATATCAGGAAGCGCTGACTGCTTCCTGCAACCCCGCGTTCATGGAAATCGGTGAAAGACTGGGTGATGAAAAATTCCTTTACTACTTTGACGCATTTGGTTTCCGCAAGCCTCTTGGAATCGACCTTCCTGCGGAGGTAAGAGGAGACCAGAAACAACCTGAGGAGTTTACAAATGTTGACCTTGCGCTGTCATCTATCGGACAGTGTGAGACAATTACCCCCCTCCAGATGATAACTGCCTACTGCGCTGCTATCAACGGCGGTTATCTGCTTCAGCCTTATGTGGTGGATAAGGTGGTTGACGAGGATGGAAATGTAGTCATGAAAAACGAGCGCACTGTCGTAAGACAGGTTGTTTCCGAGGAAACCTCCGCAATAATGCGTGATGCTCTCTATAACGTTGCAGCAGAAGGAAATGTAACTATCAAGGGCTATGCCATTGGCGGAAAATCCGGTACATCACAGCGACTTTCCGAAACAAAGGGCGGTCAGACGCTGGTACAGGGACAGGAAGAAATCGCCAGCGAACAGGAGTACGGCTCGTCCTACTGCTGTTTTGCTCCTGCCGATGACCCCGAAGTTATACTTCTCGTTCTTGCTGATATGCCTGACAAGGAAAATAACGGCGGATTCTACTATGGAAGCAAGGTTGCCGTTCCTACTGCAAGAAATATTCTTACGGATGTACTGCCTTATCTCGGCATAAGTCCTCAGTATACCGAAAAGGAGCTTGCAGAGCTTGACATTAAAGTTCCCCTTCTTGAGGGCGGTATTGAAGAAGCAAAGGCTACTCTTGAAGCACTGGGGGCAGAAGCTGTTGTTATCGGTGAAGGCTCAACCGTTGTGGCTCAGTCTCCCGTAACAGGCTCTACTATCGCAAAAGGCGGTATGGTATATCTCTATACAGACCCCAGCCATACCGTTGACTATACAGAAGTGCCCAATCTAATCGGTCTTACACCGCAGGTAGCAAACGATTCGATTGTGTATATGGATCTGAACTATGTGGCAACAGGCGCATCAATTCATCGTGATGGTGCTGTTGTTACAGGACAGTCACATCAGCCCGGAGAAAAGGTTGCAAAGGGTACTACGATTATTCTGGAATTTGGCGTTGCCAGCGGAGGAGACTAATCCGCACTGCGCTGAAACGGAGGAAATATGAAATTATTTGATCTTCTTGAAAATAATGCCGTAACAGCTATTGGAGATACAGAAATAACATCTGTTACGGACGATACACGCAAAGTCACAAAGGGCAGCCTTTTTGTATGTGTAAAAGGCGGCAGCTTTGACGGACATAATGCGGCGGCGGAGATGCTTGAAAAGGGTGCAGCAGCTGTTGTATGCGAGCGTGACCTTGGTCTGGGCGACAGACAGATTATCACGGAAAACAGCCGTAAGCTTTACGGAAAGCTTTGTGCGGCATGGTTTGGTCATCCTGAAAAACGCATGACAATGATAGGCGTTACAGGAACAAACGGGAAAACTACGACTACAAATATAATCAAGCATATTCTCATGAAAAACGGCTTTAAAACAGGACTTATCGGCACTATCCGCAACGAGATAGGCGACGAGGTGCTTCACACGGAGAATACAACTCCCATGGCTTATGATTTTATGGCGCTTCTTGCTAAAATGGCTGATGCAGGCTGTAAATACGTGATTATGGAAGTAAGCTCCTTTGCGCTTGTTCAGCACAGAATCGGCACATCTCATTTCAAGACAGCCGTGTTTACAAATCTTACGCAAGATCATCTCGACTATCACAAGGATATGGAGGATTACTTTGCCGCAAAGAAAATGCTGTTTGATGTGTGCGATACGGCATTGCTGAATATTGACGACAGCTACGGCAGACGACTCTGCGATGAAGTAAATTGCAGCAAGCTGACATTTTCCGTAAAGGAAAAGGCAGATTTCTATAGTGATAATATCTCTGTAAAATCAACAGGCAGTTTTTTTGACATTGACTGCGGCGGTGAAAGATACGGCGTATCTTCAAGAATTCCCGGTATGTTCAATGTGTCGAATCTTACTGCGGCAATTGCAGTATGCCGACTTGAAAATATTGCAATGGAGAATATTCTCAGTGCAATTGCAGACTATAACGGGGTAAAGGGCAGATGTGAAATCATTCCTACAAACCGTGATTTTACCGTAATATGCGACTATGCCCATACTCCTGACGCTGTGGAAAATGTACTCAAAAGCGTCAGAGAATATACCGAGGGCAGGCTGATTTGTCTTTTCGGCTGCGGCGGAAACCGTGACGCTGCAAAACGTCCGAAAATGGCGGCGGCAGCGGCTGAATATGCCGACAGATTAATTATAACTTCGGATAATCCACGAAATGAAGACCCTGAGATGATTATAGAAGATATTCTCAAGGGTATTGAAAATTCAGATATTCCTTATGATGTTGTCGTTGACCGCAGAGAAGCTATATATTATGGCTTGAAAATTGCGGAAAAAGGTGATATAATAGTATTGGCAGGAAAAGGCCACGAAGATTATCAGATACTCGCAGGTATGGAACATATCCATTTTGACGAGCGTGAAGTGGTCGCAGAAGGATTGAAGCTCATAAAATAAGGAGATGTATATAAAATGGCTCTTTGGTTGATAATATTATTTACATCGCTGTTATCATTTGTTATATCAGCGGTGTCAGGAAAATGGCTTGTGCCTTTTCTCCATAAGCTGAAATTCGGTCAGCCTATCAAAGTCAAGGACGGTCCCGAATGGCACGCTAAAAAGCAGGGAACTCCCACGATGGGCGGATTCATGTTTATTATATCAACAGTTATATCTTCCCTTGCAGGCTGTCTTGCCTATCGTCACTGGGCAGAGCTGGATTCCCTTGATACAGCGGCAACAAACAAATTTTTCATTGTTATCAGTGTTATTGTTTTCTCGCTGCTTTTCGGATTCATTGGCTTTATTGACGATTTCACAAAGGTAGTCCGCAAGAATAACAACGGCCTTACAGCAATTCAGAAAATCATTTTACAGACTATTTTTTCAGTGGGATTTCTTTTTGCCCTTCATATATTCGGCGGCGAAAAGACTACAATAAATCTTGGTTTCTGGGAAAGCCCTTCGCTGGGAATATTCTACTATATCCTCATGTTTGCGGTGATTATCTACCTTACAAATGCGGTAAATCTCACCGACGGCGTTGACGGACTCTGCGGTTCTGTTACATTTACAGCAATGCTTATTTTTACGGTGTGCTGTTCAATTCTCATTGAAACTGAGCTGAGCTGCTTTACAATGGCTCTGGCTGGCGGTTGTCTTGGATTTCTTATCTGGAATCTCAACCCTGCAAAGTGCTTCATGGGCGATACAGGCTCAATGTTTCTCGGCGCAGCTGTAACAGCTGTGGGACTTGTGCTTCATAATCATTTGTTATTGATACTTGTATCACTTGTGTACATTATTGAGGCGCTGTCTGTTGTAATTCAGGTAGGCTACTTCAAGATTACAAAGAAAAAATACGGTGAGGGCAGAAGAATTTTCAAGATGACTCCCATTCACCACCACTTTGAAATGAGCAAGTGGAGCGAATACAAAATTGTAATTGTATTTTCACTTGCAGGTGCTGTTTTCGGTATTCTGGGAATTGCACTGATACTCGCATTCTGATAAATCAGTTTACTTCCAAGGGGGGAAGATATGTCTGCTGCGGTAAAAACAGTAACAAAAAAACGTAGAAAAAGCAGGATAGCTATTTTGTTCAGAATCCTTTTCGGCGGAGGAAGCAAAAGCGACATGAGCCTCTCATTTTTCGCTTATGTCATGATACTTCTCGTTGTGGGACTTGTAATGATGTCCTCTGCAAGCTATGCGTGGGCATACAGCGAATATGGCGACGGTCTGTATTACGCAAAGAATCAGGCTATGAACGCAGGCATCGGCTTTATTGCAATGCTATTCTTCATGAGGTTTGATTATCATAACTTCAAGAATTTACAGCTGCCTTTTTTCAAAAAACTGAATATCGCAGGCATATTCTACATCGGTGTTGCGATTTTGCTTATTGCCGTACTTCTGGTAGGTAATACCGAAGGCGGTGAAATGGGTGCGAAGCGCTGGATTGATATTGGTCCGATCAACCTTCAGCCTTCTGAAGTAGCGAAGCTTGCCTTGATTGTATTTTTTGCCTTCAGTATGGAAAAGGACGGCAGAAAGATGAACAGCTTCAGAACTGGTATCATTAAATACTCTATGCTGCTTGGTTTATATGTTCTTCTTATCGCTCTTGAAAGGCATATTTCAGGTATTATCCTTATTGGTACAATTGCCATTGCAATGATTCTCTGCGGCGGCGCAAATAAGCGTCAGTTCATTATTCTTGGCGTTATTGCCCTTACATCTGCTGTGGGATATATTTTCTGGCAGTACAATACTCCCGGAAGCTACGTTCAGGTGCGTATCAACGCATGGCTGCATCCATTTGAGGATGTTCTGGGTGATTCATGGCAGACTGCAAATTCCCTTATTGCCATTGGTTCAGGCGGTCTTTTTGGTCTGGGGCTTGGAAATTCCAGACAGAAATATCTATATCTTCCCGAAACGAAGAACGACTTCGTTTTTCCGATTGTATGCGAGGAAATCGGCTTTATCGGTGCACTTGCGATAATTATAGTATTCTTTCTCCTCGTTGTTGAGGGGTATTCCATTGCAGTACGCTGCAAGGATCGTTTTGGTATGCTTCTTGCAGTTGGTATAACAACACAGATTGGAATACAGACAGTTCTCAATCTTGCGGTTGTAAGTAATCTCATTCCTAATACAGGTATCAGTCTGCCGTTTTTCAGCTACGGAGGAACGGCTCTTATCATGCAGCTTGTGGAAATGGGAATTATGCTGAATATTTCACAGCACAGATATTATCCTGCCGACAAACCGACGGCGGATAACAAATAAGGAGTAAATATGAGAGTATTGATTTCCTGCGGAGGAACGGGCGGACATATCAACCCCGGTCTTGCTATTGCAGATATAATTAAAACAAAATATCCCGATACGGAGTTCCTCTTTGCAGGAACTCCAAATGGCATGGAGTCAAAGCTTGTGCCGCAGGCAGGCTATAAAATGGAGCCTATAAAGGTTGCCGGATTTCAGAGAAGCTTTTCTCTGGAAAATATTGGCAGGAATGCTAAAGCGGTTGCATATCTTATAACATCGGGAAAAAGAGCCAAGGAGATTATCAAAGGCTTTAATCCCGATATTGCCATAGGTACAGGCGGATATGCCGCAGGTCCTGTTATACGAAAAGCGGCAAGGATGGGAATTCCCACAGCGATTCATGAGCAGAATGCATACCCTGGAGTAACAAACAGACTTCTTTCGAAGGAAGTTGATTATGTTATGTTGACAGTCAAGGAAGCACTGAATTTCATGGACGAGAGCAAATTCCGCCATAGCGTTACGGGACTTCCTGTCCGCAGCGGAATCAACAATAAGCTGACAAAGGCAGAAGCTCGTGCAAAGCTGGGGATAAACGGTGATTTCACCATACTTTCCTTCGGCGGAAGTCTTGGTGCAGGCTGCATAAACGAGACAATGACTGAAACCATAAAGTGGCATCAGGGAAAAAAGCTTCCTATAAATCACATTCACGGCTACGGCGGTATGGGTAAGGACACTTTCCCGCAGGCAATGAAAGCCGCAGGTATTCCTCTGAAAAGCGACCGACTTCGTATAACAGAGTATATCACAGATATGGATGTGTGTCTTGCAGCAGCTGACCTTGTTGTATGCCGTTCAGGAGCGTCAACTCTTGCGGAGCTTGAAGCCGCAGGAAAAGCTTCAATACTTATTCCATCGCCTATTGTAGCAGGAAATCATCAATATCACAACGCAATGGTTCTGGGCAAAGCAGGAGCTGCACTTGTTATCGAGCAGAAGGATGTTACTCCCGAAAGAATAATTTCTGAAATCGAGAAGCTGTCTGCTGATTCTGATAAGGTTGAAATCATGTCTGCCAGTGCAAAGGGACTTCACCTTGAGGATACCAATCAGCGTATTCTTGCAGTTGTAGAGGAGCTTTTGAAAAAGTAACCTCTTGTACCTCCGCCGCATACTATGGTATGTGAGGTGGTGGTATGCAGAATTTTATTATAACAGGCGGAAATCGTCTCAGTGGTGAAATTCAGCTTCAGGGGAGCAAGAACAGTACTCTCCCCATTATGGCGGCAAGTGTTCTTGTGAATGGAAAATGTACCCTTGAAAGCTGTCCTGCGCTGACCGATGTGTATTCGGCAGCCCGGATTCTCAACGGTCTTGGCTGTAAATGTCGTTTGTCAGGAAATACTGCTGAAATTGATTCTGCAAGTGTTAGCAGAAGTGAGATTCCTGAAAGGCTTATGGGGGAAATGCGTTCCTCGATTATGTTTGTGGGAGCTGTTCTCGGCAGGCTGGGAGAATGTACGTTCAGTATCCCCGGAGGCTGTGAGCTCGGCCCTCGTCCTATTGATATGCATCTTGCGGCTTGGTCGAAAATGGGAGCAGAAATATCTGACTGCGGAGGACGAATATGCTGCCGTATGCCGAAAGGCAGAGCACACGGAGCAAAGATTTCCCTGTCGTTTCCCTCGGTGGGAGCAACGGAAAATGTAATTCTCTGTGCCGTGCTTGCGGAGGGCGAAACCGTTATAAATAATGCCGCAAGAGAGCCTGAAATATGCGATATGTGCCGATTTCTCCGTTCCTGCGGTGCAAAAATCAGAGGTGACGGTGAAAGCCGTATTGTTGTTGAAGGCGTTGAAACGCTTCACGGCTGTGAATACCGTGTGATGCCTGACCGTATTGCGGGAGCAACATATCTTGCCATGACTGCGGCGGCAGGCGGTGAGATTATACTTAAAAATGCCTGTATTCCTGAATCTGAGCCGTTTATTTCGGTTTTGGAGCAGACGGGGTGCTGTATATGCTGCAAGGATGGCAGAATATATCTTCGCCGTGGCGGAAGGCTAAAGGCTATTCGTGACAGGATAAGGACAATGCCTCATCCGGGATTTCCTACAGACGCACAGGCTGTTCTTATGGCGGCGCTTGCCACAGCGGAGGGCACAAGCGTTTTTGAAGAAAATATTTTCGACTGCCGTTATCGTCATACTGATGCTCTTATAAAAATGGGTGCAGATATACAGGTTATGGGAAAAGCAGCTGTAATACGTGGTGTACGTCGGCTTCACGGGGCTGATGCTGAGGCAACTGACCTTCGCGGCGGAGCTGCAATGGTTGTGGCGGCACTTTCGGCAGATGGAGAATCACGAATCGGCAGTATTTTCCACATAGACAGAGGATATGAAAAATTTGAGAATATAATAACATCGCTTGGGGGCAGTATACGCAGGGAGTAAACCTCCCTGTATGCCCATAGGAGAAGTATATGAATGATGTAGAAAAAACGAATATAGAAAGGACGAACAGCGGCAAGAGGCTTCGCAGGAGAAAGCGCATGATGAGCGTATATATATTTGTGGTGCTGCTTCTTGTGTTAACTGTAGGATTGACAATGTGTTTTACCTTTCTTTTCAATATTGACAAAATTGTTGTATCCGGCGAATCCGAGGAATACACAAGTTTGCAGATAGTTGAAGCATCTGAAATAAATGCAGGGGATAACCTTCTGCGGCTTGATTCAAAAAAGGCTGCGAAGAAGATTCTGGACAAGCTGACGTATGTTGAAACCGCAGTTGTTGACAGGGATTTCCCTTCGACTCTGCGTATAAATGTGACGAGATGCGTTCCTGCATATAACATTCGCTTTGATGACGGAGTATATCTTGTAAGCCGCAAGGGAAAGATTCTCTCAATGGGCGATGTGTATACAGATATTGAAAAAATTCCCGTAATCACGGGATATGAGCCGCAGATGCAGGAGGCCGGAAATATGCTTGTTTCTGAAAATTCCAACAAGAATGACGCATTCGAGCAGTTTCTGAACCGTTTTCAGAGGGTGGACAACAGCAATATTTCATCAATTGATATGACTAACGAGCATGATATAATAGTTGTGTACCGCAATGGAATGATTTTCCGCATGGGTAACTGGAGCGATGTGGATTATAAGCTGAATCTGGCTGAAACTGTCATGGAAGATGAAACTGTCAAGGGCAAAAAGGGTTATCTTTTCATGATAGGCAAGAAGCAGTGCAGCTTCAGGGTTTCAGGTGAAAGTGAATCTATACCCGTTACAACTACAGCTCCTGTTGAAAATGGCATCACAACCGAAACGACAGTAGTTTCAACAGCTGCTGCATACGGTTTTTAATGTTATTAATCGATATATTTTTGTATAAGTTGACTAATAATTTGTGCAAAATGCAGAAAATAAAAAAATTATCCGTTTGACTTGAAAAAGTATCAGAAATATGATAAAATGATAAGTGTATTTATAGCTTATTTGGAGTGACATATAAAAAATAAGGAGGAGTTTCAAAATGTCAGATTTTAACTACGAGGAAGCAATGGAACCCGATGTTAATATAAAAGTCATAGGTGTCGGCGGCGGCGGCGGAAATGCCGTTAACTGTATGGTAGAGTCAGGCGTAAGCAATATTGAGTATATCGCCGTAAATACCGACGCAAAGGCTCTTAACAAGTCTAAGGCTACCACAAGAATCCCGATTGGCGCAAAGCTCACAAAGGGCAGAGGCGCAGGAAATAAGCCCGAAATCGGTCAGAGAAGCGCTGAGGAAAACAGAGATGAAATCGAAGCGCATCTCAAGGGCGCTGATATGATTTTCATTACAGCAGGTATGGGCGGCGGAACAGGTACAGGAGCTGCTCCTGTTGTTGCTAAAATTGCAAAGGAAATGGATATTCTTACAGTTGCTGTTGTAACTAAGCCCTTCCTTTTCGAGAGAGAGCAGAAAATGGCTCAGGCTGAAAGAGGTATCACAGAACTGAGAAAGTATGTTGATTCTCTTATCGTTATTCCTAACGAAAAGCTTCTTGAAGGTAAGCAGCAGCTTACAATGAAGCAGTCATTCTCCCTTTCTGATGACATTCTTAAAACAGGTGTAAAGAGTATCTCCGACCTCATCGTTGAGGAAGGTTACATAAACCTTGACTTTGCCGACGTTTCTACAATTATGAGAGGTGCAGGCTATGCTCACATGGCTATCGGTCACGGTTCAGGCAAGGATAAGGCTAAGGAAGCTGCAAATGCAGTTATCACAAGCCCCCTTCTCGAAACATCTATTTCAGGTGCAAAGAGACTTCTTATCAATATCGCTATGTCAGAGGATATTCTCTCCTCCGATGTTGATGCAGCTACAAAGATGATTACTGATACAGCTTCTGAGGATGTTGAGTTTATCTTCGGTACTGCATTCAAGGAAGATATGCAGGATGAAATGACAATCACTGTTATTGCAGCAGGATTTGACGGTCCTGAGTGTAATTCAGTCAATAGTATTCCCAGTGAGGAAGAAGTAATAAAGATTGATAATCCTCTTATTGACGGTCTCGGTCTTGGGGAGGAAACTTCCAAGCCTCAGTCAAGCAGCGATTACGATCTGGACGATATTCTCAAAATACTTGGTTCATAATAAGAGGTTCAAAGGATGCTCATTCGGGCATCCTTTTTGTATCAGTACGCTGTTGTGCAATATAACTAATGGATTAATAAAAAATTTAGTATTTTCAACAGTTGAATGAAAATTGAAAATGTGTTATAATTGAAATAAGGCATATTGTCGATTAATATTATCCGCAGGTTCGCGGGGATCGGAGCATAAACATGGAACAGCCAAATATTTTAAGAGAAACTAAGGGTATGCAGAAAGGCTATGTCAAGGAAGATGTACTGATGTATCTTGATGAACTCAATTCCAGAAATGAAGAACTGAAAAAACAGCTTCAGGAAATGAGCGGTCAGCAGCCTGCAGATTCTCAGGAACTTATAAAATACAGAAATCAGATTGATAATTTACAGGAAAAGCTTAATGCTTCAAATAATGCGCTCAGAGTTGCTAAAAAAGAAAATGAAGAACTTCACCAGCAGATTGAAAAGCTGAAAGCCGGCGGTGCGTCAGCAGGTGCAGCTGCAACTGGCGCAGCTGCTGTTGATTCTCAGACCAAGGCTGCTCTTGAAGCTGCTAAGAAGGAAATTGATACACTCAGAAATCAGCTCAAGGCAGCTAATGATAAGGCTGCTGCACCTGCCGCAAATAACAACGTACAGGCTGCGGTTGAAGCTGCAAAGAAGGAAATAGACTCTCTCAAGAATCAGCTTAAAGCAGCTAACGATAAGGCAGCAGAGGCTGAAAAGAAGGCCGCAGGAAATAATGGCAATTCCGCTGCTGAAATTGCTAAGGCAAATCAGGAAGCTGCAAAGGCTAATCAGGAAATTGCAAAGATTTCTGCTGAACTCAAATCAAAATCTGCTGAACTTGACACAGCTAATAAGAATGCAGCTGAGTTGGATAAGAAGATTCAGCAGCTGACAAAGGATGTTGAAGAAGCCGCAAAGAAGGATGAGGAAATCGCTAAGCTCAACAGTGAAATTATAGAGCTTAAAGAAACAGCAAACAATCCTGCTGCGCTTATGGGTTCTCTCTTTGCAGAGGCTCAGAAAACTGTTACTCAGCTTAAATTGCAGGCTGAACAGGAAGCTTCCAAAACTACCAAGGAGGCAGACGAAAAGGCTGCTGCTGTTATCCGTGAGGCTAATGCTGCCGCTGAAAAGACTGTCCGTGAAGCTAATATGACAGCTGAAAAGACAATTAATGAGGCTAACAGTGCTGCTGAAAAGGCAATCCGTGAAGCAAATATGCAGGCAAAAATGGCAGTTGACGATGCTAATGCAAAGGCTGGCAAAATCAATGAAATGTCTGCAACTGTACGTTCAATGCTTCTCAATGAAATTAACAGCGTAAACAATAAGTTTAACGATATTACAAACTCACTCTCCAAGCTTACAGGTCAGGCAACTGACAGAATGCAGGAGGCTCAGGTTATTATTGGTGAAGCTAAAAAGGCAGTTGAGCCTAACAATGAAAATACTGTTAAGCTTGCAGAGGCTCCCAAAGCTGAATTTACAGCTGCAAAAGCTCCTGTAGCTTCCTTGAATAAGTCAGAAAACAGCGCAGATGCTAAGTCTGATCCCTTTTCACAGGTAACAGGCGGTTCATATAACAGCAGAGGCGCTTCAAACGGCTTCAATAATAAGCCTGCATCAAATTCTGCACCTGCTCATGATGCTCCTAAGGCTGCACCTAAAAAGCCCGTGAACAATTTCAGCTTTGATATGTCTGATTTGCTCAAGGCTGCTGAGGAAGAAGCTGCTAAGGACGAACAGTAATTTGTAATATATTGTCGTCAGACGTAATGTGTAATTTAACCGACAGCTCGTAGTGAGCTGTCGGTCATACACTAAAAACAAAACAGCGTATGTTGGGTGGATTGCTTGATTTGGACTTCAATTTGAATGTATTCTGCGGTAAAACCGATGATGAGCTTGCCGTGCTCGCCAAAAGCGACAGGTCAGCGGCGGATGCACTTATCCTCCGCTTCTCCAGACTGATTTTTATTAAAGCGGAAATAATTTCGTCCCATGCATCTGATGCAGACGATTTGCGTCAGGAAGGTCTGATGGGACTGCTGAAGGCAATTTCTTCCTTTGAACCGGAACGTGCTGTTAAATTTTCAACGTATGCGGAGGTTTGTATCATCAATTCTATGAAAACTTATGCGACGAAATGTAATTTGAAGTCGTATAATCAGATGAGCATTGACGAGCTTCCAGAAGATACTGTTTCACAGGTGGAAAATCCTGAAAGCATATACATCAACAAAGAGTTTTTTTCTGAGCTGTGGAATATAGTGGATAATGAGCTTTCTCATCTCGAAAAACAGGTTTTTGATTTGTTTATTCAGGGAGATTCATACCGCTGTATAGCAAAAAAACTTGGTATTTCCGAAAAAACTGTGGATAATGCCCTGCAAAGAGCAAGAGGAAAAATCCGCAGAAGTTTCAGTAAAAATCATAGATGACCGTGTAGCTTAAAAAGAGCGTTGTTTATCCAAGGATACATCAAAGGTGACGGTGAAAGTCCGTCCATGGTACAAATTTTAAGCGAGGTATATTAAAATGTACGAAGACAAGACATTAGTTTGCAAAGAATGCGGTAACGAGTTCGTGTTCTCCGCAGGCGAGCAGGAATTCTACGCTGAAAAAGGTCTTACTAACGAGCCTCAGAGATGCAAGAGCTGTCGTGATGCAAGAAAAAACAACGCAAGAGCTGAGCGTGTGTTCTACACAGGTGTATGCGAAACTTGCGGCGGCGAAGCAAGAGTTCCTTTCGAACCTAAGGATGGCAGACCTGTTTATTGCAGTGAATGTTTTGCAAAGCTTAATCAGGATTAATTGTTAACTGATTAAAAAAGGTGGTTTATGTGACTTTCCCCCGATATGTGGGGGAAAGTAAGCCATTTCAGTAGTATTAATATGGCGGAAAGCGGTAGAATATCCGTAATCCGCACCAAAGTTGAAAGGATGTAAATTATGGAAATTACAAAAAATACTATAATCGGCGATATTCTTGACGCAGATTTTGAAGTTGCTCCTTATTTCCTTGAAATGGGTATGCACTGTCTTGGTTGTCCCGCTTCAAGAGGCGAGTCAATTGAGGAGGCTTGTGCAGTTCATGGTACAAATGCCGATGAACTGGTTGCTAAGCTGAACGAGCATTTTGCAAAGAAAGCTTGAGATATTGCAGTGTGCTGATTTTTCGGCACACTTTATTTTTTGAATGGAGATAAATTTATGCTTGATAATAGACTAAAGATGTGCGCTGATATGATAAGCGGCGATGGTATAGTATGCGACGTTGGTACAGACCATGCACTTCTTGCAGCGCACTTGATAACTACAGGCAAATGCGAAAAGGTATTTGCATCCGATATAAATGAGGGCCCATTGGAATCTGCACGTAAAACCGTTGAAAAGTACGGTATATCGGAAAAAGTTGACCTTGTATTATCGGACGGACTGAAAAATGTCAGCGGTGAAGGCGTGTCCGATATTGTTATTGCAGGCATGGGCGGCGAGACGATAGCGAAAATTCTTGAGGAATGTCCCCTTGAACTGGAGGGGATTCGCCTGATTTTGCAGCCAATGACAAAAACGGAGGTTCTCCGAAAGTGGCTGACATTCAATGGATTTAGCATAAGGACAGAAAAGGGTGTTGAGGAGGGCAATAAGTTATATTCTGTTATCACCGCAACTTTTGATAAGTTGTATGATGATTTGACAGAGTTTCAATCATTGTACGGATTTTTCAGAAAAGATGATGAAATCGGTAGAAAAATCCGTCAGAAAGAGGCTGAAAGGCTGTTGAAGGTCAGCGATTCGCTGAAAAAAGCAGGCAAGGAAAATGAAGCAATTCACTATGCGGCTATGGCTAATCGCATGGTAGAGGGAAGCAAAGCTGTTCAAATAAGCGACATATATTCATTCCTTGACGAGAAATATCCTTTTTCTTTGCAGGAAAGCTGGGATAATTCGGGATACATTGTTGAATTAGATTACAATGAATGTTCAGTTGTTTTATTAACTCTTGACATAACCAATTCTTCTGTTGAGGAAGCAGCTAACAAATGTGCTGAACTCATCATATCGCATCATCCTGTAATTTTCAATCCGTTGAAAAAAATACAGGCGGATTCTCCTGTTTATCGCCTTGTGAGAAATGGAATTGGTGCAATTTGTATGCACACCAACCTTGACATTGCTGAGGGCGGCACAAATACGGTTATTGTGAGAGAAATAGCAGAAAAGCTCAATATATCGGCAAATATTGAGCCTTTGGACGAATCTGGACTGGGATGTATTATTGAACTTGAAAACGTGATTGATTGTGACCGTTTTTCAGAAGTACTCAAAGAGATTTTTAATATTGACCGTATAAAAATGGGTAGAAGCGGCAAATCTGAATATTCAAAAATTGCGATATGTTCTGGTTCCGGCGGGTCGTTATGGAAACTGGCAAAAGCTAAGGGCTGTGATGCTTTGATTACCGGTGATGTGAAGCATGATGTGTGGATTGACGCAAATAACAGCAGATTTACCATTATCGACTGCGGACATTTCCACACAGAAAATATCGTTTTGTGGGAGCTTCGTCGTGCTCTGGAGGAAAAATTCCCGATGCTTGATATTGAAATTGCAGAATCTACTGAAGATCCTTGTATGTATTATTGAGGTGGAATATGAGTATTTTTATTTGTCCGGTATGCGGCGAAAAGCTTGAAGTATCTGGAAAATCATATATTTGTCCAAATCGTCATACTCATGATATGGCAAAAAGCGGATATGTAAATTTGCTTTTGTCAAAGCATGGTTCAACAGTTCATGGGGACAATAAGTTCATGCTGAGGGCAAGGCAGGAATTTCTTGAAAAAGGCTACTACAAGCCATTGTGTGGTGAAGTGTGCGAAACAGCGAAAAAATACGCAAACAAAAATTGTGTGCTGCTTGACGCAGGATGCGGAGAAGGCTATTATACGACTAATGTTAAAGCAAAATTTGACCAGTCGGAAATTGCTTCGGATATATATGGAATAGATATTTCAAAAGATGCCGCAGACATGGCAGCAAAGAGAAAATGCGGAATAAAATTCGCAGCCGCAAGTGTTTTTCGTATGCCGATAATGACGGAAAGCTGTGATATTCTGCTGACAATGTTTGCACCATACTGCGGCGAGGAATATCACAGAGTCCTGAAAAATGATGGAATTATGATTATGGCAATTCCTTCGGAAAATCATCTCTGGGAACTGAAGTGTAAAATATACGACACACCATATAAAAACGAAGTGAAGGATTATGAACTGGACGGATTTGAATTTTTAGGTTCACAGAGAGTTTCATTTGAAATGAAAATTACCGAAAAATCGGACATTCTGAGCCTTTTTTCCATGACGCCATACTACTACAAAACAGGAAAAAACGAACAGAATCGCCTTAATGCACTGAACTTTCTTGAAACACAGGCAGATTTTGAGATTCTGACATACAAAAAAACAGCAAAGGACTGATTTTATGGCTCTTGACGGAGCATTTCTTTACGCAGTAAAAAACGAACTGCTGCCTCTCGTAGGAGGAAGAGTTGAAAAGATTTTTCAGCCATCCCGTGAGGAAATAGTGATATTTATACGTACAAGGCAGGGCAGCAAAAAGCTCTATATTTCGGCAAATGCGGGCAGTGCGAGAATACATCTCACTGAAAAGCAGCCTGATAATCCGCAGGTTCCACCCATGTTCTGTATGCTTATGCGAAAACGTCTTGGAAGCGGAAAACTTACGGCGATTCGGCAGGACGGGCTGGAGAGAATTCTTTTTCTGGATTTTGAGTGTATCAACGAACTTGGCGACATGGTCACAGTGACAATTGCCTGCGAAATTATGGGACGATGTTCAAACCTGATAATTATAGACGAAAACGGTAAAATAATCGACAGTATTAAACGAGTTGACGAGGAAATGTCCCGTGAGCGAATGGTTCTGCCGGGGATGAAATATACGCTTCCCCCACGAGATGACCGCATGAACTTTCTTTTGGCTCAGCCTGATGAGATTGTTGAGCGTCTGCGAAGCATGAATCCAATGGAACTTTCAAAGGCGCTGATTCGGATTTTTGAAGGTATTTCGCCAATTCTGGCACGTGAGTGGGCATTTTTTGCAGGACGTGGAATTTATCTTCAGAGTGATACAATTGAGGGAGATTTTCTCGACCGTCTGCTGTATATCATCAAAAAAACGGCTCAGCAGCTTACACTTGGTGAATGTTGCTTTTCTGTTGCCAGCACTAAAGAGGGAATGTTAAAAGATTTTTCCTTCATTCGTCTGAATCAGTTCGGCAATCTCATGCTGACAAAGGAGCTTACAACAGCATCTGAAGTTCTGGATTATTTCTACTGCGAGCGTGACAGGGCGGTACGTACAAAACAGCGTGCAAACGATCTTTTCAAGCTGTTGGTTAACCTTACGGAGCGAATTTCACGACGTATTCTTGCACAGCGTGAGGAGTTGGCAACCTGTGCCGAAAAGGAACATTTCAAGCTGTGCGGAGATATAATTTCGGCAAATATGTATTCCATGAAAAAGGGCGATTCTACGCTGAATGCTGACAATTTTTATGAAGAAGGCTGCCCGAAAATAACTATAGAGCTTGACACAAGAAAAACTCCGTCGCAAAATGCTCAGTATTACTACAATGAGTATAAAAAATGTATAAAAGCTGAATCTGTTCTTGCAGTTCAGATAGAGAAAGGCGAAGAAGAACTGCAATATCTTGACAGCGTTTTTGACGCTCTCACACGTGCAGATTCAGAAAATGATATTATACAGCTTCGCCTTGAGCTTCGAGAGCAGGGGTATATAAAATCTGCCGCAAACAAAACAAAACCGCCAAAGGCACTGCCGCCTCTGGAGTACAAATCAAGTGACGGGTACACGATACTGGTTGGCAGAAATAATCATCAGAATGATCAGCTGACTATGAAATTTGCCGAAAAATCGGATATATGGCTTCATACTCAGTCTATTACAGGCTCTCATGTAATCATAGTCACTGATGGTGCTGCTCCTCCCGACAGGACTATTGAGGAAGCGGCAATTATTGCAGCGTACAACAGCAAGGGCAGGGGGTCAAATCTCGTGCCTGTGGATTATTGTCTTGCAAAATATGTGAAAAAGCCATCGGGAGCAAAGCCGGGAAAGGTTATTTTCACAAACTATAAAACGGCTTTTGTAACTCCCAACGAAGAAATTATAAATAAACTGAAAGTATAATATTATGAAGCTGAATGAGAAATTCTTTAAACGTGATGCACTTGAAGTTGCTCCTGAACTTATTGGAAAAATTATAGCCCGAAAGCTGGACGACGGTACAATTTTCCGTGAGAGAATCGCTGAAACTGAGGTATATCGGGGAGAGGAGGACCTCGGCTGCCATGCTTCAAAGGGACGTACAAAGCGGACGGAGATACTTTACGGCGAAAGCGGAATAATTTACGTCTATCTTTGCTATGGTATGCACTGGCTCATGAACGTCATCACGGGAGAGCCTGAGCAGCCGCAGGGAGTACTTTTCCGCTGTGGTACGATAAAAAACGGACCTGCAAAGCTGACAAAATATTTGCAGATTGACGGCAGCTTTAATGGTGAAAAAATCTATGGAAATGACCGTGTGTGGATTGAAGATGACGGATACAGACCTGAAATTACTACAGCTCCACGGGTTGGAATCGACTACGCAGGGGAATACTGGAAGAATGTGAAATGGCGGTATATAGCGAAAAAGGAGTGATTTAGTGAATATTCGTTCAGTTGGTTGGAATTGTGTATATGACAGCGGATATACCTTTTTTAAGAAAGGTGAAAAAAATGTTTTTCTTCTGTTTCTGGCAAGAACCCCCGTCTGTATCGGCGGTGTGATTCTGCCCGAAAATTGCATTGTGATATTTGACGGAACAACTGAAATAGTCTATTCTGCTGCTGCTGAATCGCTTATCTGCGATTGGATTTTATTTGACGCAGAGGGGAATTCTGAGATTTCCGACTTTGCTGAAATAGCCTATAATACACCGATTATGCATAGTGACTGGCAGTTTGTCAGCGATCTGATACGTAATATTACTACTGAATATTATTCGACTAATAGTCGGAGAATTAAAATAATAGACTTTATGCTGAAAACGCTGCTTGTAAAAGCGGCGGAAAAGAAATCGCATAACGAGACGATGCAGCTGGCGGTTGATCCACACTATAGTAACCTCATTGAATTGCGTGAAAAGATTTACCGTAATCCGCAGATGAAGTGGAATGTGGATTCCATGGCGGCGGAAGTCAGTATGTCACGTTCATATTTTCAGCATATTTACCGTGATATTTTCGGAACATCCTGTATGACGGACGTTATAAACGGAAAAATTGAAAAAGCTAAGGAAATACTCAGCGAAACGGGGTGTACCGTTTCGCAGGTAGCGGCTATGTGCGGATACGACAACGAGGAGCATTTTATGCGACAGTTCAAGAAAATCGTTGGTGTAACTCCCACAAGCTACAGAAAAAATAAATGAGGTAGTTATGATAAGAAAATTTACAAGAGAGGATGCGCAGGAGGTTTCGGAGCTTGTGGCATTGACTCTCAGAACTTCAAATATAAAGGATTATCCGGCAGAACGCATAGAAGCTGATATACTTATTTTTAATGGGCAGTATCTCATCAATCGAATGAACTGGACAAACGGCTATGTTTACTGCGAAGGTGAGGAGATTGTAGGCTGCGGATTTATTGGTTCATATTGGGATAAAAAAGACGAGGCTTGTCTTTTTACATTTTTTGTTCATCCCGATTTTCAGGGAAAAGGTATTGGCAGACAGCTTATAAATGCAGTGGAGAATGACGAATATTTCCTCCGTTCAAAGCGTATTGAGATACCTGCTTCCATAACCGCCTGTCAGTTTTACCGTAAGCTGGGTTACGATTACAAAAACGGAGTTACTGAGCCGGATGATGAGGGTTTGATTAGGCTGGAGAAGTTCAGAAATGTGTAATTTACGGAAATTTTTCTCCGCCTATTGACAAACCTCGACAAATATAGTATAATAAATCCGTACCTTATCAAGAGTGGCTGAGGAAACAGGTCCTGTGAAGCCCGGCAACCTGCCTGAGAAATCAGTGCGACGGTGCCAAATCCTGCGGTATATCCGGAAGATGAGGAGCTGTGAATAAGTTCAATTCAGAGCGTCCTTTCGTAGGACGCTTTTTTCATCTCGGAAGATAAATTTTATGGAGGTTATATCAATGAAAAAAGTATTTTTTACATCGGAATCAGTAACAGAGGGACATCCCGACAAAATCTGTGACCAGATTTCTGACGCTGTCCTCGATGCAATGCTTGAACAGGATGAAAATTCCCGTGTAGCCTGTGAAACTGTAGTAACAACAGGTATGATTATGTGTATGGGCGAAATCACCACTAAAGCAAAGGTAGATATTCCTAAAATTGCAAGAGAAGTTGTTAAGGAAATCGGCTATGACAGAGCAAAGTACGGCTTTGACGCACATACCTGTGCAGTTCTCACAACAATTGATGAGCAGTCTCCCGATATAGCAATGGGTGTAAATGAAGCTTATGAATACCGTGAGGAAAACGGCGAAAGCGACGGTCTTTCCAATGGTGCAGGTGACCAGGGAATTATGTTCGGCTATGCCTGCAATGAGACTCCCGAACTTATGCCTCTTCCTATTTCCCTTGCACATAAGCTTTCACTAAAGCTTACAGAAGTCCGCAAGAACGGCACATTCCGCTATCTCCGTCCCGACGGAAAATCTCAGGTAACAGTTGAATATCACGATGACAAGGCAGTAAGAGTTGACGCTGTTGTTGTATCATCTCAGCATTCCGCAGATATTTCCCTTGAACAGCTCCGCAGAGATATTGAGGAATACGTAATCCGTACAGTAATTCCCGCAGAGCTTATGGACGAGAATACAAAGATTTTCATCAACCCAACCGGACGTTTTGTTGTAGGCGGACCTCAGGGAGACAGCGGACTTACAGGACGTAAAATTATTGTTGATACATACGGCGGATATTCCCGTCACGGCGGCGGTGCATTCAGCGGCAAGGACCCCTCAAAGGTTGACCGTTCTGCAGCTTATGCAGCACGTTATATAGCTAAAAACGTAGTAGCTGCAGGACTTGCAGATAAGTGCGAAGTTCAGCTGTCTTATGCTATCGGTGTAGCTAAGCCTATTTCGATTCTTGTAGATACATTCGGCACAGGAAAGGCTGATGAAAATGCTATTTCCGAAGCTGTTGCAAAGACATTCGACCTCAGACCTGCTGCAATTGTGAATATGCTTGAACTTAAAAAGCCTCAGTACCGTCAGCTTGCAGCTTACGGACACATGGGCAGAGAAGATTTAGGCGTTGCATGGGAGAAAACTGACAAGGCTGATACACTGAGAAAAATTGTTCTCGGATAATAAAGTTTTACGGCGAAGAACCGTGATATAAATGATATGAAACTGATAAAAATTATTTCCGCTTTTACAGCTGCAATGATGCTGAGTTCCTGCGCGCTGAACAGGGATGATATTGATATGCCTATGTCGGAATATACTGCGCCTACGGAGGAAATAACCGTTGAAAATACAGATATTCCGGTATTTCAGGGCTTTGACGGCTATTCAGGTTATCAGGATTATTTTGATCATATTGATGATTCTGAGGATATTTCCGATGATGCGGAATCTCCGAATGAGACTTCTTCGGAAACAGTTATGGAGAACGAGGATACTGAAAATCCCACGGAACCGCCGCAGACAGAGGAAACTCAGTCAACGGTCACAACGGAAAAAAAATCGAAGAAGAAAAAAACTCCCGACCCCGACCACGAGAAGGCGGAATGTATAAAAGTTCCATATATATCGCAGGAAAGCTATCCTACAGGATGCGAGCTTGTAAGCACATCAATGCTGCTTGCTCATTACGGCTTTGAGATTGAACCATATCAGCTGATTGAAAAGGGATATATCGAAGCGGTGGAAACTGAACTGCGTGACGGAAAGCTTTACGGCGGCGACCCGAACAAGGTGTATGTGGGAGATCCAAGAAGATCAACAGGATATGGCTGTTATTCGGGCGCTGTAAGAAAATGCCTTGAAAAATATCTTGAAGATGAATTCTTTGATGTGTACAATCTTACGGATATGTCGCTGGATGATATATGTGAACAGTACATTGATTTCGGACAGCCTGTAATTATATGGGCGAGTATCGGCATGATGCCTCTTGAACAGCGTGAGGATTCAAAATGGACTATCAAGGATACTGACGAGGAATTTACATGGCTTTCAAATGAGCACTGTATGGTTCTTGTTGGATATGACGACAATTATTATTACATTCATGACCCGTTGAAACAGGCTTATACAGCATATAAACGCAGCGAAGTTGAAAAACGATACAAGGAAATGGGCAGTCAGGCAGTAACAATTATATCATGGTAGAAGGCTTAAAATATTCAGAAATGTTATAAATCAAAAGGTGTGATATTCAAAAATATCATGCCTTTTTTTGTGTCTGAAATTCGGAAAAAAGTGTGTGTATTTTGGATTGTTCTAAAATTTTGTCAAATATGCTCAATTATTAATTTTAAGATTTAGTAGAATTTAACTTAAATATTCCTGTTTGTATTTAATATGTAGAATAATATTCTGAGCGATCATGTTTGAGAACATTATTTTTTATATGTGATTTTATGACGTAAAAAATGTCATAAACTTGATAGAAAAGTGCATATAAATTCCGTTGACTTTGTGAAAAAAATATGATATAATTAAATCAACATGAAACATGGCAGAATTGCACAGATTCTGTCTGCGGTTTGACAATAATCTCTGTGCGGTATTACATATCATTCACGGGATACTTAATTTAAGGAAAGGTGATTATCATGAAAATCAAAAAGCTGATCAGCGGAGTTACTTCTGCTGTCCTCTCTCTTTCGGCTTTTGCAGGTCTGGGGAATTTTGCTCCTCAGAATCCTGTGACTGCCGAGGCAGCAGGCGGTAACTGGAAGTTTGACCTTGGCGGCTCAGGAGCAGCCAGCGGTTATACGGGTGTTTCTGCTAAGGACGCATACAGCGCTTCCAAGGGATACGGATTCACAGCTACAGGCAGCGTTTCAAACGTTGCAGCAAAGGGAAATGGTGCTCTTTCAGATGCGGTACAGTTCAATTCTACATCTGCAAACAATGTATTTAAGGTTGACCTGCCCAAGGGTGCTTACAGAGTAAAGGTTGTGACGGGTAACGTATCACGTACAACAATCAACATTGAGGGTATTCCTCAGATGATTAACCTCACAGGCAATAATGCCGCTGAAACTATCGAAATTCCTGTTACAGACGGAAGCCTTGAAGTTCAGGCAGGTGCAGGAAAATCAGGCACAGCATTTTCAATTTCTGCAATTGAAGTAACACAGATTAACACAACAGGAGATACTGACCCTACAATCTGGATCTGCGGTGACTCAACTGTTGCAAGCTATTACAATGTATCAGACAAATCCCAGCACGGTTGGGGACAGTTCCTCGGCGATAACATTGACACCGACTACTGGCAGGTTCGTAATCTGGCAGCTTCAGGTCAGTATGCACAGGGATTTATCAATGCAGGTCAGTTCAAGCCTGTTGAAAAGTATGGTAAAAAAGGCGATGTATACCTTATTGCTATCGGTATCAACGACTCAAAGTATTATAAAGGCGATAAGTATGCAGAATATATTACCGACATGGTTAAAAAGGCAAAGGCAAAGGGCGTTGAAGTTATTCTTGTCAAGCAGCAGGGACGCCGTGGTGACCTCCAGAAGAATCCTCTCCCTACCAGCCGTTGGTATGCAGCTGAAATGGATCAGGTTGGCAAGGCACAGGGCGTAGAAGTTATGAACCTGTTCAAGGCATGGCAGGACTTCGGTTCAGGCATTGGTTACAAAGGCATGGCTGAGTACTACGCTACAAAGAATGACGGTACAGCTGATGACCTTCACCAGAGCATGAAGGGTGCAAAGAAGCTTGCAGAACTTGTTGCAAAGCTTCATGACTTCAAGGCAGCAGGCGGCACAACAACAACGCCTCCTGCAACTAATCCTCCCACAACAACACCTCCTGCAACAAATCCTCCTTCAAGCTCACTTACAGCTGAAGTTTTCGATGAGAGCGTTTCATATACTTTCAAGAATGTGAACAGCGGTCTTTATATGGAAGTTGCTGAGGCTAAGGCTGAAAGCGGTGCAAACGTTCAGCAGTGGGGCACAAGTGCTAATGCTGCTAATAACACATGGAAGCTTGTTTCTGCAGGCGGCGGCTACTACTACATCTACTCTGCACTTTCAGATTCTATCGTTCTTGACGTTGAAGCAAATAAGGCTACAAATGGTCAGAACATTTCCATGTATAACTTTAAGGAAAGCAACAACCAGCAGTTCAAGTTCACAAAGAACGCTGACGGTTCATACAAAATCCGCACAAAGGTTTCAGGAGATGCTTCTGTTGTTGAAGTAGATAGCGGTTCTAAGGAAGCAGGCGCTAACGTTCAGCAGTGGGAAGAAAATACTTCCGCTTGTCAGAACTGGATTATTACAAAGGTTTCAGCTCAGGCTCCTTCCACAAATCCTCCTGCAACAAATCCCCCTGCAACTAATCCTCCTGCATCTCAGAACGTACTTCTTGGTGATGCTAACTGCGATGGCAAGGTAACAATTGCAGACGCTACAGCTATTCTCCAGCATCTTGGAAATCAGGATTATTTCAAGCTTTCTGACGCAGGTATGATTAACGCAGATGTAACAGGCGGCGGTATAACAGCTGATGACGCTCTGTTCCTCCAGAGGGTAGATGCTGATATTGAAACACTTCCCGTTTACAAGCCTGCTGTTACAACAACAGTTACTACAGCAGCTCCTGTAACAAATCCCCCTGCAACAAATCCCCCGGCAACAACAGCAGATTCACGTTATTTTGCAGTTGACCAGAAGTGGACAAATGGCGTAACTGAAACAGCAAACGAAGGCTTTACAAAGGCTGAGGGTTATGTAAACCTTGATAACGCACTTAACAGCGAAATTACATTTACAGTAAATGTTCCCGAAAAGGGCAATTATCACACACATATCCGCTTCGCTAACGGTTCTGAAAATGACCGTAAGATGAAGGTATACGTTAACGGCGATACAAAGAATTACTGGATGCAGTCCTTCACAGGTACAGGCGCATGGACAGAATGGACAGAATTTGGAATCGTACTTCCTCTCAATGCAGGAAATAACACAATTCAGTTTGTATCTGCAACAGAGGACGGCGGTCCTAACCTCGATTATATCAAGCTCACACTTACAGATGAGCCTTTTGCAGAAGTATATGATCCCAATGAAGAACAGCAGAAGCCTGCTGTAAGCTCCAAGCCTACAATTTATATTGCAGGTGACTCCACAGTACAGAGCTACAAGGCATCTTACGCTCCTCAGCAGGGTTGGGGATACTATCTCCAGAATTACTTCAATGATAACGTAACAGTATCAAATCAGGCTCTTGCAGGACGTTCTACAAAGAAGTTCTACGATGAGGGTAGATGGGATAATATTGTAAAGAGCCTCAAGGAAGGCGACTACGTAATGATTATGTTCGCTATCAATGACGCTGGTAAGGCAAATGCTGACAGATATGCACCTATCGGCGGAAATATTAATAATCCTGCTAAGGGTACTTATGAGTGGTATATGACAGAGTTCATCAAGACTGCAAAGGCAAAGGGTGCAACACCTATCCTTGTTACTACAGTTATTGGTATGAAGGCATATTCAGGCGGAAAGTTTGTAAACAGCTACACAACATACTGCGACGCTTGCAAGAAGCTTTCAGATAAGTATGATGTTCCCTGCATCGACCTTAATTCAATCATGGTAGCACATTACAATTCCGTTGGTTACAATACAGCTAAGAGTTACCACCTCATGGGCGCTGTATCAGGCTCTAAAGACGGTACACACTTCTGCGAGAAGGGTGCAAACATTGTAGCAGGTCTTGTAGCTAAGGATGTAAAGGCACAGAAGCTTCCTGGACTGGCAGAAAACATCAAGTGATATAATTCCTAAACAGCATCAGATGAAGTGATGCCTGTCCTCTGAACATCCCCTTTCGCAATAGGCGGAAGGGGATTGTTTATGGGAAAAAATAAGCTGAAAAAATTTTTTTGGTTTTTTTTGAAAAAAAGCTTGCAATTTCTGAAAGTATGTGTTATAATATTAATGTTGCTTATTTCAGAAGCTAATATGCTTGTATAAAGCTATAGATTAAGGTAAGGAGGTGCAGCCTGATGGCAAAGTGCAGTATTTGCGGAAAGGGAGTTACATTCGGAATCAAGGTTTCTCACTCTCACAGACGCACAAACAGAACATGGAAGCCTAATGTAAAGCGCGTTAAGGCTATCGTCAAGGGTACTCCTTGTCATATCTACGCTTGCTCAAGATGCCTGCGTTCTGGTAAGGTT
>JAFXAJ010000064.1 GCA_017517145.1 Ruminococcus sp. | reverse complement strand
GGTATTACCATTAAACACTTCTTCCGTACCGTATATATGAAGCTGATTACTCATTACTTTTGAAGTACCATTACCGTCGTTAATATCACCACCGATAATTTCGAGCTGACCGTTTTTGTCTATTTTAGCGTCAGCTATTTTTTCTAATTTAGTGTTATTAACAAAATAATCTTCACCTGTTTTTGTTGGAGTTCCCATATAGCTGCCTTTATAAACCTCAAATTCAGCGTTTGGTTCACTGCCCTCGGCAAAAGTCATTTTATTATCACTGGTTTCATCAGGATACCACTCTTTGTTAAGCGTAATACCAACCTTAACTTTATTCTGAATGAAGAATTTTCTTGCGTCACCGCCCTCGTAATCAATATAGTAGTTTCCGTTAGTGCTTCGTACAAAGCCTTCGCTGTTACCATTTTTCAAGGTGTATTCATCTGCACTTACACCATCCACACTAACTTCCTGAATATAGTAGTAATACTTTCGGTCATTGTCATCTTTCAGTTTGAGTTCAGGATACCCGTCAGTTGTTTTCATTAATAGATGACCATTTGAATCAGTTGTTAATGTATAGATAGGATCACCAAGCTGTGCAGCAGTAGGATTTTTCAGCATTGCAGTTGAACGATATACTTTAAAATTAACTGTTTTCTGAGTTTTATCTATCTTTGTCTTACCCTGATCGTCATACCATTCTTTCTGTACTTCAATAACCATATCCTTTGTGAAGTTCTGAATGTGAAGAACTCCCTTTGAGT
Organism: Ruminococcus sp.; assembly: GCA_017517145.1. Taxonomy (GTDB): domain Bacteria; phylum Bacillota; class Clostridia; order Oscillospirales; family Ruminococcaceae; genus Ruminococcus. Next base: position 37,924 of record JAFXAJ010000064.1, on the reverse strand, counting down.
CTCTTGAGGGTGGGAATGACATATAGTAATACTCATAAGCCGTATTTCTGTCAACTCCCTCATCATACTGATCATTATCATTAGCATCATAGAAGCTTGCAGTTTCTATTACTCTATACTGACCGTAAGGAAGTGCTTTCCAGTTCATGTAGTATCCTTGTTGGAAATGTGAAGGCTTGTTTCCCTTGTCATAGGAAAGAATAACATTATTCCATTCTTTGTAATCGAGCACTAATTCAAGACGATCGGCTTTAGCTACTGTTGCGCCATCTTTAGCACCCTGAGCTTGCTCTAAAACAGTTTTGTTAACGTATTTGCCGTCTGGTGTCTCCCACTCTACTTCACCCTCTCCGGGAACAACCCTTGTCAATCTTTGATCTTCGGGTACGTCAGCAGAGACTAACGGCACATCATTGTATGTGAATGTCTTATCAACAAAATTGTTTGATACGTTATCTTTTTCGTAATAAATTATGCTTCTGTAATTTTCACCTAAATCAGCTGGGTTGTATTCCACCCATTTAGAACCATTCCATCTCTGCAGCTGAACCTTGATTTTTTCCTTAGGTCTTATACCAACACCGCCTGCGTTATGTCCGTCCCAACGTTTTTTCATTGATAGATCTATAGTAGCAGGCTGATTTCCAGCAGTTCCCCACTGCCAATCTTCCAATGGATCAAGATAGATATAAATCGCACCGCTGTCATTTCTGAATGAATGTTCCGGCTTAACAGGATATTCAGCACGCTGGGTATCACTAATTTTTGCACCAGCAGAATCACCATTCAATCCCGGATGTCCTAATCTGTCATCTCTCAGATAATAAACATAATACTGTTTTTCATTTATTTCTATTACTGGAACATCATTTATTGTTGTCTTTTCACCTACCAACTCAACATAATATCCTTTATTTGTTTCACTTCCCCCAATTGGTGCAACATCCCAATAGTAATTGTACTGATAACACCAGTCTTTTCGTGCATTTGAAGTGTCAATAACGACATTACTGGAAACAACTTCACCTTCAACAGTCATAGCAGTGCCATTACGAGAATGTAACTGAAATTTCGGAGTAGGATTAAGATTACTGTAATTATGATCAGTATCGTCATCGTCATTATAATCTCCGAAAATAACTCTTGCCTCTATTCTGACATTTCCAGACTCAATAGGCTTGTATTCGGGAGTGTTATTCACAGCCTCATCATTCATAATGTAAGCATCAGTAAATTTAGCATTATTATCAGAATACCAGATATTTGCTTGTCCATTGAATGGCTGTTGTGTAATCGCTTCTCTTATAGCTTGAATTGTTGCTTCATCAAATCCGTCAGTTTTGAAATTATTTAAATCAATTGCTATATAGCCGCTTTCTGTTACTGACCACGGATATTCCGCCCACTTATAATTATTATTTCCTATATTCACGGACATTCCAATGTTTCCGTTAGCAGACGTTCCACCATTAAGTTCAACATAAATATAAATAACATCAGCAGGCTGTGAAAATTCAATTTTATACGGATTTTCATTACCTGTAATAGTACCGTTAATTTTTGTATCTACTTCATACGAAGATTCTACGAGAGTAAAACGCTTGTTTTCAGGATGATTTGCATCATTTGCTCTGTAAATTGTTACTTTATTCTGAGAATTGCCAGTACCATTTGATGCGTTTATAACTAAAGGAATGTCAGTTTGATATTCATATTTAGATACAAAATTCACCATTTGATTGTTAACAGGATCAACAACAAGCTTAAACTTCTGTCTGTTCAGATCGTTCAGATAATTGTAATCCTCCAGCATGATAGAATCACTCTGTTTCGGGTTTGTTCCTGTAAGAGTAAGATATTTACCTGTTTCCAGATTCTTGATAAGGTAATAGCCTTCCTCATCTGGTCCCTCAAACTTAAAGTGAGTTTTTCCTGCATCTGCGTCCTGAATCAGCATATTATTATCATCAACAGCAAGCTGATAGCCAGCCTTTCCGTTATTAACGTTTATCTCATAAACTTTAGTAGTATCAACAGTTGTCGTCACGGTTGTAGTAACTGTTGGCGCTGTTGTAGCAGCTGTTGTTGTGACTACAGGAGTTTCAGAAGGAGTATATGATGATTCTATAAGTGTGAAACGTTTGTTAGCAACAGTGCCATCATCTGCATTATATAACGATACTTTATTTATCTTGCCTTCATCAGTAGAATGAGTGGCATTAATAACTAAGGGATCGCCAGCTACATATTCATATTTAGTTACAAAATTCACTGTATTGTTATCATCAGCAACAATCTTAAACTTTTGTCTGCCAAGATCATTCTGTTTTTCATCTAAATAGATAAGATCGCCTCGTTCTGGATTGTCATCTCTAATCGTAAGATATTTACCTGTCTCTAAATTCTTAACGTAATAATAACCTGTTTCGTTAGAAGCCTCAAACTCAAAATGTGTTTTTGTTGCGTCTATACTCTGAATTAGTTTAGGAGTATCATCAACGGCAAGTTTGTAATCATTCTTGTTATTACTATTAACACCAAACTCATAAACCTGACCAATTTTTATATCTGCCAAAGTTTCATCAGTAGACGAATCATCCTCATCATCCCCAGTGGGTGGGGTGTAAGTTGTTTCTTCAAATACGAATTTCTGACTACCCCATTCTTCATTCCCACCATAAGCACCTACTGAATAGTTATTAGTATTAGTATTTGCATCAACAAAAACATTGCCATTACATTCTATTTTGTATACTGAGGTATCAAGTGTATTTTTTGATATTATAAATTTTTGTGCATCTACATCACTTTTAGCAGCAACTGATATAGTATTACCATTCACTTGCAGATAGTTATTTTCAAGTCCATCAGCAAGAACCTGAATATAATATTTTCCATCCCTTGCGTAATCAAACCTGAACTTACAATTGTTGCTATCTCCGGATTCAGACTGCTCAAAAGTATTATTTTTGTATGAGAGAAATCTTCCTGTCTCTTTGTTTTTAATAGTATAGTATTTAGTAGAGTCTGGGAACAAAGGTTCATTAGGAATAAATTCCATATAATAAAATTTATAGTTTTCATTTCTTTCTATGGTATTTTCTCCTGCGGGAATATTCCATTCAGATTTATACATACTACCATCAACTAAAGCAATAGTATTTGCACCATAACTTTGATCGTTTCCATTTAAATTTATTCTTTTATTTGAATTTCTATTATGATAAAAAACAAGTTTTCCAGTACATGGAGCGTAAAACCTAATGATTTCAGCGTCCTCCTTATAAAAATCCAAATATTTAGAATAAGTAATTGAATCATACGTAATCGGTGTTGCTGCTGTACCAATAGTACAGTTAGTAAAGGTGAAAATTTCACTCTGCAAATCGTTTTCTGTAAAATTATGCTTGTAATCGTTTCCTTGTGCCACACCGGGTTTTATTGCCATATAAGGCACAATAAAGGTAATAAGGATAGACAGCGCCGTTATCAGAGCCAACGCCCTGCGTCTTATTGCGCTTTCATTTAATATACGTTCAATTTGGTACTGTAACTCTTTCACTGTTATAATCTCCCTTCTTTGGAAATATTATTATAATTTTAAAAATTAACGTTTGTTTTCTTTCGCCAGTTCTGAGCCTGTGTCATCAGCAAAAAATGAAATCTGCACGCCGTCCTCCAAAACAATTACATAAATCATAGTACCCTTACCAACAGGTTTTTTAGTCCATGCGGTGTAGTCATTCTTTTTCTTATCAGGTTCGCCGTATATTTCAGTTAAAGCCTTTACAAAGTGCTTATAGTTGTCAACGTCAGAATTGAAATAATTCACACCAACAAGCCCAAGACTTGTAAAACACAGCACACAATTCATTTTTTTATTGAGATACTTAACGTTTTCGTACTCCATTATAAGTTCCCATGGCTGTTCCGGATCTTCTGTCTGATATTCATAGCACTGTTTATAGCTGCTCATTTTCTTTTTTTCACTATCAGGACTGCCATAGAACGCCAAACCGTCCAACAGGAATGTTTTTTTCTTATCTTTAATTGGTTCAGTTTTATTCTCTACAGCAATTGTTGTATTTTTTTCAGTATTATTCTTTTTACCCGTATTACTGCTTTTTACGGATGTTCCTGTTTTTTTACGTTTATCAGAAGATGTGGTAGTATCATTAATTTTATTTTCTGTATCCTCGTCTGTTATAGACTCATCCGTGACATCATCTGAATTATTGTCAATAGTATCTTGAACATCCTCATTGGTACTTATCACAGTAGTCGTAACAGCAGATATTTCAGCACTGGCACTCACATTTGAAGCATAAGTTACTTTTTCTGCATCGTCATCTAACACTGGTACAATAGGTGTCCTTATTTCCACTACAGGAATAGTTTCGTCCTTATCCTTCTTCTCATAGCTTTTATCAGGAGAATCAGAAGTCGCATAAATCGAAACCTGAACTCCCTCCTGTAGATTAAAGAGATAAATCGCAGTATCATTACCAACAGGTGAATCAAACCACGCTGCCATTCCACTGCCCTCTTCAGAAGTTACACCATAATTGCTTTCCAATATATTATACCAGGACTTATAATCCTGATTCTTTTCTACATCATGATAATTGAATCCGATCAAACCGGAATCAGCAAAGCACAATGTCAAATCACAGGGTTGTCCAAACAATTCTACCCCTGTATAATCCTGCATCTTCTGAGGAACTTTCTGTTCTTTATTCTCACGCTCAGATAAAAGTGTATAACTTTCCATATCACTTTTTACGTTATCATAAGAAGAAAACCATTCAATTCCCAATAGAGGTTCCATTACATTATCTGAAGTATCTTTACAAGAATAAAGCAACACTAAAGATATAGTCGTTACTATTAATAATATTACCTTCCTGTATATATCCTTTTTCATTCCTAAAAATCTTCCTTATGAATTCTTTAATATTTAATTCCATCGTAACACATATTTTACTTAAAGCAATAGATAATTCGCAAACTCTACGAAATATTCTCCCATTTCAGTTGCTATCCTAACACCGATTATTATAACGTTTTGTATAATTCAGCTCAGTTTTAGCATTTTGCAATAAATTTATTTCACGTAACTCTTATAATATAGTTCTTTTTTACTATTATAACACATTTGCATTTGAAAGTCAATAACTATAGTCAATTTTCTTAAATGTTAAAATGATACATTCTAATTACAATATGATACAATTGAATATAGTTATCCTATATGTATAAACAGACGTTTTTTGTACAATAGTCAAAAATCCTGTCCAATTATCTGGACGGGATAAATAATAAAGGGGCAAAATAGTGAACGAAAGAGGTACTGAAGAACTCGCCCATGTGGAAATGATTTCAGCTATACTTTATCAGCTGACAAAGGGACTTTCTATTGATGAAATCAAAGCAAGCGGATTTGACACATACTTTGTAGACCATACCACAGGCATTTATCCTGTAGCCGCTTCGGGAGCACCTTTCACAGCGACCTATTTCCAGTCAAAAGGCGATATTATCACTGACCTTCACGAAAATCTTGCAGCAGAGCAGAAAGCACGCACCACTTACGACAATATTCTTCGTCTTGCAGATGATCCCGATGTCCGTGATCCTATCAAATTCCTGAGACAGCGTGAAATAGTCCACTATCAGCGTTTTGGCGAGGCACTCCGCCTGACTACTGACAGGCTCAATTCAAAGAATTTCTACGCCTGCAACCCTGCATTTGACAAGAACTGTTCAAAATAACTGCAAAGTTGCTGTAAAAAAACTCGGTATAATAGAAATAGCCGCACATGAGAACAACGTAGAATCGTTGTTTCTGTGCGGCTATTTTTGAAAGATATTGTGTTTTGGGGAGTTTTTTTACACCCCCTTTTCATTCTACCAATCGTAGGTTGACGAATAAGCAAATTTACGCTATAATAATGATATTCCCCAAAGAAAAGGTGATATTATGATAATACAAAAACAGGCAGGCTTATACGTCAGCTTCGGACAGAAAAAAAGCTCACACAAAAACAGCTTGCGGAGCTTATAGGTGTCAGCGATAAGGCTGTTTCAAAATGGGAGACAGGCAGAGGATATCCCGATATATCCATGTTTTCAGCAATTTCAGATGTTTTCGGAGCTGATGTGCGCAATCTGCTTATTGGAAATATAAATAAAAATGAAAAGGAAAACGGCAATATGAAAAAATTGAAATTCTACGTCTGTGAGGAATGTGGAAATATTATTACATATACCTCAGATGCAACAATATCCTGCTGCGGTAAAAATCTTGCTCCACTAACTCCAAGGGCAGCTGAAGAAAATGAAATGTTGAAAATTGAGAATATTGACAGTAATCTGCATATCTCCTCGGAGCATCCTATGACAAAAGAGCATTATATCTCATTTGTTGCATATACTGTTGACAGCACAGCCATGATTTTTAAGCAGTATCCCGAATGGAATTTACAGGCAACACTCCCCCTTTTCCGTATGGGCAAGCTTGTCTGGTACTGCAATAAATGCGGGCTTTTATATCAGAATATAAGGTAACATTCAGACTTGACAAAACTGAAAAATGATGATATAATGTTTGTGTAAACCATAAAATAACATGAAAGAGGTCAGATTTATGTTCTGGAAAATGACAAATGTACAGCTTCAAAAAGGTTCCATTTTTCCCGTTTACGGGGATAGTGTACCCTTTTGTAAGTTGAATGGTCATATAACAGTTCATAATTGACTTTTTAGTAATATATACTTACAATATACGTACATTATCTCCTTGACTATTGTTAATAATGTTAAGGAGATTTTTTATGTTTAATATCAAAAAACAGCTTTCAAAGCTTTATTCATCATCAATTTTAGGGAACCTCTCCCTTACAGGAGCGTGGGTTGCTATACTCGCCGCACGAGGCTACAGCCTCGTCGAAATCGGCATAGCCGAAACTGTATTCCATATAATAAGTATTATTTTCGAGATTCCCTCAGGTGTTATGGCGGACGTTTTCGGCAGAAAGAAAATGCTTATCGTCAGCACAATTATGCGTATTATCGGCAATTTCATTATGATTTTTTCCTGCAATCTTTTCACCGTCTGCCTGTCAATTGCCTTTCACGCTTTAAGCTATAATTTTTCATCGGGTTCGGGAGATGCTTTGGCTTATGACTCCCTCAAACGATTTAAAATGGAAAGCGGATTTGAAAAATACGAATCAAACCAGCTTGTAATATACCGCCTTTGCAGCGGAATATCCACACTCTGCGCAGGCTTCGCCCTCGCAATCGGACACAGAATTGCGTACAGTACAGACCTTATCACAGGCTTGATTCAAATTATCATACTTACATCACTTCATGAAATTTATGCAGACACGCAGAATAGAAACGACAATATTTTCAAAAGACTTACCGACTGTTTTAGCGAAAGTTTTCGTTTCCTCAAAGAAGTCCGCAAGGTTATGGGATTAATGCTTTGTAATTCTTTTGTCGGCGCAGTTGATATACTCCTGTTGTTTTTTTTGCAGGCAAAGCTTCCTGAAAAGGGTATACCTCAGTGGGCGCTTGGAATCGCTCTGCTGTTTATGGAAACAGGCGGAATTGTAGGTTCAAGGCTTATACTGAAATTCCCGAAAATCAGCTATAAATTGATATATGCAGTTTCTGTATTACTTGTATCTCTTGGTTTTCTTGCGGAACATTCGCCGTATTATATTGTAATGGCTCTGGGCGGATTTATGGCAGCAATCGGAGATGATGCATTGCAAGTAAGAACCAACGCTATTTTACAGGATATGTTTCCCTCGGAGCAGCGTGCAACTCTGACTTCCGTTGAGTCTTTCAGTTTCTCCGTGATTATGATTGTACTCTCTCCCCTTGCAGGATTTATTTTTACTTATTGGTAAAAACTAAGGAGATGCTATATTCAGTCACCTTAAAAGTCTGACTACTGATAGGCTCAATTCAAAGAATTTCTACGCCTGCAACCATGCATTTGACAAGAATTGTAATAAATAAAGTGAAACGAGACCTGCCGTAATGACAGGTCTCTGTTTTGTATTGTTTTTCTGAAATTTACAAATTAACAATAGAGAACCCCAATATTATTTGTAATTGAACAGTCTTTCTGATTAAATCACGCTTATACTCTGTAGAATTTCTATTAAAATTTACAAAAAGTTGATTTCAAGCATTGACATCAAAAAATCTCTGTGATATAATATAAATTGGTTTTTATTTGTATTTTTTGGATTCTCTAAAACCGAAACACAAGCGAAATTTCATAAATGATATTTTTCATAGTAATTTAGCTATTAGAGTGGTTTTTAGAGGTTCCATTATATGAAAGAAGTGGGTATTATGAAAAACAAAAAGAGATTTTTAACAGCACTCCTGCTGTCAGCAATGACTTTAAGCTATTCAACACTTACAGGATGCAGCGAAAACAATAATGAAGGTGTAAGAGCTTTCAAGCTTGAAAAACAGGATCTTATAAACAGCGTTTCTGCAACAGGCAGCGTTGACGGTGTTCATGTTGATATTGAAAATTCACAGAAAACCAAAGCTGTAAAAGTCAATGTCCGTGAGGGCGATTTAGTTAAAAAAGGCGATGTTCTCTTTGAATTTGACAGCACTGACCTTAAAGAACAGTATGAAAAGCTTTCCTCCAAATATGAAAAAGAAGATGACAAAATAAAATACGACCAGTCTATAAACGAGGATAATCTCAATGCAGCAAAGCATGAAAAACAGGTCAAACTTGCTCAGGCACAGCGTAAAATTGATGAAGCTATTTCCAATCGTGATGACGCTTACAACAAACGTGATCAGCTCCAGAATCAGTACGATTCACTTTTTGATGAAAGAAACTCCCTTACAGATCAGCTTAACAACGCTTCCACAGATGAGGAATATGCAGAGTTTGATGCCAGAATAGAAGAAGCGTCAATAAAACTCGCTCAGATTGAAACTGAACTCGGGCAGGTAAGCGACTCCTTGTCAACTTTTGATAACCTTGTAAATGACGCTAAAGACTTTTACAGCAATGTAGAAAGAGAATGTGATTCTATTATTTCCAACGCTGAAAATGTAATTGAAAACGAAAAATTCATCACAAACTCTGTTGAAAAAGACGAACTCAAAGACCTTAAAGAGCAAATGGAAAAGTGTGTAGTTACTGCTCCTGTATCAGGTGTTATTGTTGCTCCACAGGTAATAGAGGGTACCGTTCCAATGACAGAAATACTTGCTACTATCGTTGATACTTCCGACCTTTCCGTTAATGTTGATATTTCCGAGTATGATATTTCTAATGTTAATATGGATATGGAAGTAATAATCAAAACTGCTGCAACCGGCACAGATGAAATCAAAGGAAAAATCAAGAGAATATCCTATATGAGTTCAGTTACTGAAGCAGGCTCTGTATACCCTGTCGAAATTGATATTGACGAAACTTTTCTCAATAAAGATTTATTTATCGGAATGACAGCAAGAACTGAAATTATTACAAGCAAAACAGACAAGGTTTTTGCAGTTCCTTATGATATATTCCCTGAAAACATGATAAATCCTAATGAAAAATATATCATGGTAGCAGAACCTGACGGCGACAGCTATACTACAAAGAAAATAAATGTTGAAATCGGTGAAGAAGCAACATATTACGTAGAAATAATCTCTGATGAACTTGAAGAAGGAATGATTGTCATTTCAGATCCTACAGATCTTAAAGAAAACAAGAAAATCAATGTAGTAATAGAATAAGGAGCGTGCAAAAATGTCAGAATCTGTTATTCACATTGATAATGTAGTAAAAACTTTTAATGTCGGCATGGAAAACGAACTTGAGATTCTTCACAACATAAGCATTGATATTAAAGAAGGTGAATTCGTTTCAGTTGTCGGTTCTTCAGGCGCAGGCAAATCAACTTTAATGAACATAATCGGACTTCTTGATAAGCCCACCAGCGGAAAATATACTCTCAACGACATTGACACAAGCAACATGAAAGACGATGAACTGAGTGAAATCCGCAATTCACAGATTGGCTTTGTATTTCAGACCTTTAATCTTATACCAAGAATGAATGCGCTGAAAAACGTTGAACTGCCCATGATGTACAAAGGTATTTCCCAGAGAGAACGTACTGCAAAAGCACGAAAGCTTCTGGAAATGGTAGGTATGGGCAACAGAATGTTTCATCAGCCAAATCAGCTTTCAGGCGGTCAGAAACAGCGTGTTTCAATTGCAAGAGCTATGGCAAATGACCCTGCAATTATTCTTGCTGACGAACCTACAGGCGCACTCGATACCGTTACCGGACGTATGATAATGGATATTTTCCATCAGCTGAACAAAGAAAACGGCAAGACTATAATACTTATCACTCACAGTCAGGAGCTTGCAAAGGAAACAGACAGAATTATCACTATCAGCGACGGAAAAATCATCTCCGATAAAGGAGGTTATGAATCATGACATTTTTTGAATGTATAAAAATGGCATTTTCATCTATGAGAATGAATAAAATGCGTTCATTTCTCACCATGCTCGGTATTATCATTGGTATTTCTTCTGTTATAACCATTTCAACTATAGGTACTACCCTGAAAAAAACTGTAAGCGATTCAGTGTTGGGGACAGGTGCTACCACTATCGATTTGCAGGTTATGTTAAAAGATAATAACTCCAACTATACCAGAATAACTAAAAAGGATATGATTACAGAGGATATGATCAATGGACTTATGGAGAAATATCCCGGAGATTATGAACTCGTAACCTACAATTTCCTTTCTGAAGGTGAAGTCATCACCGAAAACAATGACGCTTATGTTTTGAGAATTGCCGGAATTCAACAGGGCTATATGAGTTATTCAATGCAAAAGGTTATCAAAGGCAGAAATATATCAAGCCGTGACGTAAGTGAAAAAAAACATACTGCCCTCGTTTCAGAAGTATTTGAAAAACAATATTCCCCCAATGAATCTATTATAGGCAAAACCATTTCGCTAAGCGGAAATTATAATTTTCAGGTTACAGTTGTAGGTATATACGGTGATAAAAAAACTCTCCAGCAATACGAACTGGGACAAAAAGATATTACAACGTTTATATACATCCCCTACACATTGTCTGCCAAATTAAAAGGTACGCCTTCAGAAGTATATGGCTACGTAGAGCTTAAACCCAATCCGGAAAAAAATCCTGATATACTTACTAAACAGGCTCAGAGCTATTTTGATAAACTTTATGAACGCAATGAACACGCTAAGGTTCACGCTTTGAATTACGGCGAGATAACAAAGGTTTTCCTGACTGTTATTGATATACTTGCCGTTGCATTTTCTCTTATTGCTGCAATTTCTCTTATTGTAGGCGGCGTTGGAGTTATGAATATCATGCTGGTGAGCGTTGTGGAACGTACAAGCGAAATCGGTATACGAAAAGCTCTCGGTGCTAAAACATTGTCAATCAAAAGGCAGTTTATAACAGAAGCGGTTATTATATGCCTTATAGGAGGTACAATCGGTATCGGAGCAGGTCTTGGCGGCAGCTATCTTCTGGGAGCTTTAGCTAAAGTACTGCTGAATACAATGGCACCGGATGTAGCAGAAAGTATAAATATTGTTACTACTCCTTCAGTTTTAGCAATAATAATTTCAGTTCTCTGTTCTATTTTAATAGGTGTAATCTTCGGCTCATCTCCTGCAAAACGTGCAGCTAAGATGAATCCTATTGACGCTCTCAGATTTGAATAATTTTAAAAAGTTCTCTAAATAAAACAAACGAGGTTTACCGTATGGCATACCTCGTTTTGTTTTAATCCAATAACGGAATCATTTGCGTGAGTAAATTGAACATTCGATATTCCAAATAAAAGCTTCCCATTAATCAATAAATCCCTTGAAAATAAAAGGCTGTATCCGCCTATAGATACAGCCTGTGGGACATCCGATGTCCACCCTTACACTCCGGACAGCGATATTATTTTCAGCACCAGCCATCCAAAGGTGCTGTTTTTATGATTTCAGCGGATTATGTGCAGAGTCTGTTGAAATCATTTCTACTAATATATTATACAACAAAATCCAAACTTTTTCAATACAAATTTTGCGCAATTTTAAATATTTTTTTCATATAATATATACAAAATCGACTTAAATTTCTCTTTTTGTGAAGCCATCCCATGCAATAAGGAAAAATACAACAAGATGAATTACAACTACACCTATGGCAAAACCAAGAGAATGATTTGCAAAACCTGATGTTCCGTTAATTACTGAGCTGAAATCAGTATTTGCAAAAACAAGGTATCTTACCCAATCCTGCTGAAGCTCTGTCTTGAGAAGTGATGTAATTGAACTTCCCATAAGCATTGCAAAAAGTGATATACCTATAGCCATTGCGGAATTTTTTGCAACAGATGAAATCGCAAAGGCAAGAGTTGCCATAACAAGCACTTCAACGCTTCTGTACATATAGTTCTTAAATACATAAGCAATACCGTTTTCAATCAGTATTTCGTTATTCTTCAATTCAAGACAGCTGGAGCCCAAAGTATCTGTACCATAAAAAATCATTGAAGCAAGGAGTGAAAGCACAAAGAGTAAAAGCACCATCAGAAATCCCATTGAAATGCACATAACATATTTTGAAACAAGTATTTTCCAGCGTTTTACGGGATTGATAAGCAGGAATTTTATAGTTCCCTGAGAAAATTCATTTGCAACAGAACTTCCTGCTACTATTATAATAAGTACGCCTACGACAGTTATAAGAGAAGATGACTGACCGAATACTGTCCAGAAATTAATTTCGCCTGTACCCAGAAAATCTTTATTTTCCAGTACATTGACTTTTAAATTATTTTCAAGTCTGTACATTCCCATTGCAATCATCTCATCATGCGTTTTTGTATCTATTGCATCCCCTATTCCTTCTTCGCTGTTGTAATCAGCAAGCACGTTTTTTGCACCTGCCACACTTCTTATAACATCATTTGGATATTCAAGCATATCGGCAGTAGTGTCAGGCAGCGGTATATTTTTATTAAGACGGTACTGATATTCCCAGTAGTAATCTTCCGGCTTTCCCTGACTTTTCATACTCTGCACCATAAGCTCACAGAACTTTTTCCAGTCGTCCTTTTCAATGCTCTGGAGCATCTTTGCTCTGGTTTCCGCAGAATGGTTATATGTTACTGATTTTTTGTTAACTTCATAGGAATAAGCTTCCGAAGCAGCTTGAATTTTCCAACTTCCAACCGTGACATTATTATCCAATAAAAACTCATATTTTTCAAGGTCTGTTTCATAGCCGGGATATTTTTTTGTTTCAGCTTCTTTAATTGCATAACTGAAATCTGCGGCTTCATTCTTCACTTCATTCAGGTATTTTTTATAATCATAGTCTATCAGCTTTGAAATCACTACAAGTGCCGCAACAGCCAGTACTATAATTACAAACAGCATTTTTGTTGCCAGTTTTTTCCATGTTTTTATATATTCGTTCTGAATCAGCTTATGCATCTTAGCCAATCTGAACACCTCCTGATTGTGTAATCTCAATAAATACATCTTCAAGCTTCTTTTTCTCCTTAGGAGAAACGGTATACAGCTTTACGCCGTTTTCTATAAGTTTTCTGTTCAGCTCAGCCAGTTTTTCCTCTGTATCATCGCCGCTGAATGTTACTTCAATATAGTTTTCATCTGAAATTCTATACTCAGCATTTCCTAAAAGCGCTGATACCTTTTCTGTATTGTCAACATTGTAAATATATTCAGCATTATCACCTGAGCTTTCTCGAATCATTTCCTCAACTGTGTAAACGCCGACCATTTTTCCATTGTTGATAATACCGACTCTGTCGCACATAAGCTCCATTTCTGACATAAGATGACTTGAAACAAGCACGCAGATATTCTCCTCATGGGCAAGCTTTTTGAGAATATCTCTAAGTTCCTTTATACCAGCAGGGTCAAGTCCGTTTGTAGGCTCATCAAGAAGCAGGAGTCTGGGGCGGTGAAGAAGCGCCTGTGCCACACCAAGTCTCTGACGCATTCCAAGGGAATAACGCTTGATTTTCTCGTTGATACGATTTGAAAGCCCCACAATTTTAACAACTTCTTCAATTCTTTCATTTGTAATATTGTCCCTCATACGGGCATACTGTTTCAAATTCTCCATACCTGTCAGATGCTTATACATTTCAGGATTTTCAACGATTCCGCCAATACTTCCAAGAGCCTTTTCATAATTCTTTTTAAGACTGTATCCGCCGATTTCTATATTACCCTCGTCAATGTTGAGAAGTCCTGTGATAAGCTTAATTGTAGTTGTTTTACCAGCACCGTTAGGACCGAGAAATCCGAAAACCTCGCCTTCATAAGCGTCAAAGCTTATATCATGAAGAATCTGCCGTCTGCCGAGAGATTTATTTAAATTTTTAATACTGAGGGCTGCTTTTTTAGCTGAGCCTTCATTTTTTTTGATATTTTCTTCCATATAGCAGTTCCTTTCTTATGCCTTATTATCAGAATCGTCAGAACGAATTGGTGTAACTTCAATGTCATAATTACTTTCTGACAGACCTTTTGTAATTTTCCATCCGTCAGATTTTCTTACCAGATTTATTATAATTTCTTCCGAAAAGCTGTTCTGCATAAATCTTGGTTCAACAGGGTCATTTGGGTCATAAAAGCTATAGTGGGCATTAAAACCCGCCGGAGATATAATAGCACTATCCTCTGTACCTTTAAAGAAATAATGTGAAGTAAAAGTAGCAACTGCCGCATCAGGGCCGTCCTTTTTTATTTTCATATCAGTAATATCAATTGAAAATTCTGTTATGTATCCTCTTTCTTCAAAATCAATGAGATTTTGCATAGCAGCTGAAAATCTATCCTTATTTACAAAATATGAAAATATATCTAATTCGCTGTTTTCTGCATCTATCCAGTACTTATCTGCAAATTCGTTAAATTCCGCTATACGATTGATTGAATCCTCCTTGCTGTATTGGATTGAGGTTTCTCTGTACTGTTCAGGAGTGATATTGAACTCAGCAAAAGCACCGACATATTCTCTTACAAGTTCCTCAACTTCGGGTTTTTCCGAATCAAAGCGTTTGTAGTCAGCGACAACATAAACAGTAACGCCAATTATAAGCGCACCGCCAAGAACAAGCCCTCTGTTGACCTTTCTCATGAAATTTTTCATACTCTGTTTTCCTTTCGTAATTGTACTGTCATTTGTGTACTAAGTGATTTAGTACACTTACTATTATACACATTTTTTTCCGTTTGTCAATAGGTATTTTAATTTTTTCTAAAAATTTTTTTCATTAATAAACTGAACGCCCCTTATGAAAACACAATTTCATAAGGATTTTCCATAATATTTTTTCCAGATTTCACAAAATACTTGATTTAATTATTATTTTATGCTATAATAATGCTAAACAAATTATAGGGATTTCAAAATAATCAACCGAAAGGAATAAAAAAATGAAAACTATTGCTATTATCGGAGCTATGCCCTCAGAACTTGCGGATATACGTCTTACCCTCGGTGAAGCAGAAGTAAAACGCATTTCAGGCTTTGATTTCTACATAAACTCTTACAAAGGAAACACAATTGTCAACGCCTGCTGCGGTATCGCAAAAGTCAATGCCGCTTTGTGCACTCAGGTTATGATTGACAGCTTTTCTCCCTGCTGCGTACTTAATACAGGTGTTGCAGGCGGAATGAATACTGCTGTAAAGGTATGCGATGTGGTAATTTCCAATGAAGTGCTGCCCCATGACCTTGACCTGCACTTCCTCAAGGATTATCCCCCTTACTGCGGCATATTCAAGGCTGACGAAAAGCTCATGACAGTTGCTGCCGATGTATGCGGCGAATACGGCGTAAACTGCTTTAAGGGACGTATTGTATCAGGAGAGGCATTTATTTCTGACAGTGCTGTGAAAGCAGCTATAAATGAAAAGTTCAGTCCTTATGCCGTTGACATGGAAAGCGCTGCCGTTGGTCATGCCTGCTATCTCAATGATATGCCGTTTGTAAGCGTCCGCTGCATTTCCGACAATGCCGACGATGAAGGCGCTATGTCATTTGACGAATTTGAGAAAATTGCTGCAAAACGTGTAGCTGAAATCATTCTCAGAATGACTGAAATACTGTAAATAACTCCCATAGCACGGGAGTAAAAAAAGGAGAAATATATTATGAAAAAATCTATCTCAGCAATCGCAGCGGCAGTCCTTGCCGCATCTTGCCTCACATCAACAGCTGCAATGGCGGAAGGGGCAGACAGTACCGTTTCCGCTGTAGAATTCTCTATGGAAATGAGAAATCCTGAAAATGTGGAAATCAAAAACGATGGTACTGTTGTAATTCCCAAGGAAAAACTTACTGCCGACCTCACCTACACTGTTGATATTTATTTCCGTGACCTGTCAAATGGCGCATGGAGTGTATCTCCCAAGTGGAATACATCATCTGAGCATTTGAAGGTTACAAAGGTCAATAACCCCCTTGATCAGGAAAATCTCTGGAAATATGCCTATGCTGAAACAGATGAAAACGGTCAGCTGGCTGTTAAAAGAAATACTTATGACCTTTCAGTAAATTCAATATATGGTTCTACAAACTTCACTGTAAGAACATCAGACGGAAAAGCTCTTGTTCCTGCCGGACAGAAAACCGATGATTTTCCTCTCATAAGCTTTGAACTCACAATTGATGCTGATACTCCCGAAGGCGCTTATGAAGTATTCTTCGCAACAGAGGAGGACAACAGCACAAGATGTGCCATGGATGCTGCTAACGGCAACACTATTTACAAGTTCCCCTCTATGCCTCCTGCTATAAAGAATCTGAAAATCCAGATAGGCAGCGGCGCATCTTATGACATCGGAAATATAAATCTTGACCAGTCTGTCGATTCTTCCGACGCTTCCGACGCTCTTGCACATTTTGCAAAAGTTCAGACAGGCGCAGAAACAACTCTTAATGAAATTCAGAAGAAAAATGCCGATGTTAACTTTGACGGTTCAATTGACTCCAAGGACGCTTCTGATATTCTTGCATACTACGCTTATGCATCAACAGCAACAGAAACACCTAAGAGTTTCCTTGATTTCTACGGAAGAACAATTCCTGAAAATTATTAATCAAAAGGGGGCGAAAAATCGCCCCTCATTTTGTCTATTATAATTACACCAAATTGTTCTTTATTGCAAATACTGCCAGCTGTGTGCGGTCTTTAAGCTTTAATTTTTCAAGAAGCTTTGATATGCCGTTGCGTACTGTTCCTTCCGCCAGAAAAAGCTCAGCCGCTATTTCCTTATTGTCGTATCCTTCGCATATCAGCCGCAGAAATTCCGCTTCTCTTTCAGTTATATCATAATTAACAGGAGCTTGTCTGACAGGCTCTTTTTTTATTGCCTGAAAAATATTGTCACAGAATACGTTAATTCCGCCTGCTACAGCCTTAATTGAATTTATAACCTGACTGCTGTCCATTTCTTTGAGAATATAACCGTCCGCACCGCTTGCCATAGCCTTTTCCACAGTTTCCTTGTCGTCAAAAGTAGTAAGAACAAGCACCTTCACGCCCTTTAGCTTATCCTTTATCTGCCGTGTGCCGTAGCCGCCGTCAAAATCGGGCATACGCATATCCATAAGCACCACATCAGGCTTTAGCCGCACTGCCAGCTCATAAGCCTCCTTGCCGTTTCCAGCTTCACCGACCACGCTTAATTCATCATCCTGACTGAGGACGGCTTTCAACCCCATGCGAAGAACCGCCACATCATCTGCTATTAAAATTTTTATCATATATTATTCTCCTGTTCCAGAGGTATTTTTATAATTGTTGTGAACCCCTCATTTTCAACCGATGTGAATTTCACCATACCATTCAGTTTCTCAATACGGCGGCGGATTCCGCTTAAACCGTTATTTTCCTTTATATCGGCACATCCCTTGCCATTGTCAAAAATGTAAAGCTCAAGGCGATTTTCAAGGAATTTTATAATTATATCGAGCCTTTCAGCTTCGGAATATCTCATGGTATTTGTAACAATTTCCTTGACGCTGTCATAAATCTGACGTATACAAAAGGCATATCGGCTATCCTCCGTCCCCTGTATGCACACATCAACCGTCATACTTCTGACAGCATCAGCAACTGTTCTTACCGCCCTCGTCACTGATGTCATGAATTCATCATCACGGAGATTATTTATAGAACATCTCAGCTGAGTTATTCCGCTTCGGGAAAGTCCGTCAATTTCTGTGAGATACTGCGAAATATCCCCGAATTTATCTTGTTTCAGTTCTGCGTCGGCAATTTTTGCAAGAGAGCTTATCATTGTAAAAGTGTGACCTGCGGAATCGTGAATTTCCTGCGCTATTCTGTTGCGTTCATGCTCAATTGACAGACTTTTTTCTGCCTCTGCCAGTTCATAATATTCCGTAATATTGCTTATAAGAATAATTTCTGCGATTTTCTCACCTTTTTCGTTGCTTACTGAACTTTTTTCAAGACTGTACCGCTGATTTTCCACTTTGAATTCCATGGAATCACTGTCGTCCTGCACTGTACCTGAAATATCCCTGAGCTTTGCGTAGAAAGAAGTAATATCGGAAAAATCTGTCGAAACAAGCGCTTTCATAGCTTTGTTGGCATAAGTTGTATTTCCCTCTGCGTCAAAAATCGCTGCTGCCGTTGAAATATTGTCTATAGTATCACGAATAGCTATCTGGTTAATGTTCAGCAATCCATAACGGCGTATGGCAATAAGCACCATAATTACGGAAAAGGCGAAAAACAGCGGTGTAAGCTCAATTTCTGACTTTATGACTCCGCAGACCGCAAGAGTATTTATCATAAGCGGTACTGCTGCGGCAAGGGCAAGAAGCATTGACTGGGCTGAAATAGTACTGCCCTTTGAATGGCGGATGAACATAAGTGATATGCCCCATATTATAAATATGTAAAACATCAGCTGAAACACATAAAATAATATACCGTATTTTATTCCGCCCATGCCGAATTCCCTGTAATACAGTCTGTGCATGGGATTTGTAGCAATTACGGCATACATTATAACTGCCGCTGTTGACAAAATTCTTGTCCTTTTGCGGAATTTTTCAGAAGTTTCGGAATATTCCGCCGAAAACATAAGCCAGAAAGGAGAAAACGCACATATACCGACATTACCAATGAGATAGCTGATTAAAAGCTGTGTGTCGTTAAGTGAATACAGCTTTAACAGCTGAGAAATCAGCCACAGCACAATTGACAGCTGACAGACGATGAACAGCCGTGCCATGGTATTCTTATTGCCTCGTGAGAGAATCCAGCCTACTGTGCCAAGCATACCACACAGACCAAGCAGGAGAAGCACTGTCGCTGTTATGGTCATAATTTAACTCCTTTCGCAGCAATGCCGCACGTATAATACGTGCGGTATGCCCTGATATTTATTTTTTACCCCAATCCCTGTTTTTTGAAAACTTAGTAATAATCAAAGCTAAAATGCTTCCAATCATTGCAATCCCTGTGTATGTTCCTAAAAACGCTGCAAAATATTGATTTTCTGCCATTACGCTCTCGGAATTTACTGCATACGAACCGAGATAAACTGCAAGACAAGCAATTGAAGCCAATGAAGATATAATCATTGGTAAAAATTTTACTGCTCTGCATTTTACTTTGCTTGCCATAACATATTGAATACTGCTGAAAATCGCCAAGATCAAAATTGGTAATAATATTTTCATTGTAATACCTCCTCGTTTTTTTCCGATAACCAAATTACGCATTACGAATTACGAATTACGCATTATCACACTCACCATGTCCAGTCTGAAAATGTCTTTGTAACAGTTTCTTTCATGGATTCGCCCTTTTTCTTGCAGGCTTCATTTATTGCGGAAATCACTATAAATATCACGCCCACTGCGAGGAGATATACCCACCAGCCGGCAGATTTGAAATACTTGGCTGTAAGTACTATTGTCAGGAATACAAGTGCCACTGAGGACGCTATAAACCATGTCTTACTCTTTGCATAGAATGAAAGTATAAGTATTGCCGCCGTTACTGCAAGGACAAATATTCTGTTGCCCATTTCAGGGTGAACCAATCCGTCTATAATAAGTCCTGCAAAGGAAAGTATAAATACTATCGTGGAAATAACCTTTGAAACATCCTTCTGCTCTCTCCAGATAAACTTGTACGCTATACCAAGAAGCACCATAATTCCAAGATTGATTTTGCTTGTTATCAGAGAGGAATCAGTAACGAGGAAAGGTCTTAACATAAAGCCTACAGCTGCAGCAAATGCAGATATAGAGAGAATAATCGCTGAAACATCCTTGTCTGTGTTCTTCTTTGCAAATGCCGCAATAAACGCTGCTGTAGACATGAACACAAGGAACCTACCTTCTTCTCCGATAAAGTTCATGCAGAATAAAGCAACCCATGAGCCTAAAAGAAGAACGTCTGTTTTTATGTTTCCTGCTTCCTTTTTGATAATTGCTTCGGGATAAATCAGCCTTGAAGCTGCTATTAATACAATAAACAAACCAAATAAAATGTAATTGCTTGCACTTTCACCAACGCAATATTCACGGAGTACACTGTCAATTGTAAGTACGAAAGCTATAACTGAGCCTATTGCTGCGGCATTGCTTCTCATTAAACCTGATGCTATGAAATGGAGCAGGCAAAGAGCTAAAGTTACAAAAAACAGCTCTGAATAATCGGATATAACGAGCAGTGTAATCGCCGCTGCAATCATAGAAGCATATTCTGCTGTATGTGCTCTTACGGGATGCTTTTTGTAGAAATCAAAAGCAAATCTGTGAAGATGTGCGAAAAATGCAGCAATAATTATATACACAAGAGCAAGTGCTCCGTATATAATAACAAGCATTTCGCTCTGGTAATCGCCGGAACGGAATAATTCACTATTTATTGTGTATGCTATTGAAAAAGGCAGTACAGGCAGGGTAATTCCCGCAATAAACTGTATATCCCTTGATTTGTGGAGACAGTATCCCATTGTTGCTGCTATTGCCGCCAGAGGTACAACAAGATTAAGTCCGAAAGATTCTTCCGTACCCGCAGCAGCAAGAGAAGAAAATGCGCCAATTATAAGACCGATAAAGGAAACTACCTTTGCCGCTGTGGGATTTTTCGGGATAACGCAATTGACAATGTAAATTATAAGCGTTATTGCCGCAAAAACAAGTACTGCAATAGTATCGTCATGGTCAATGTCAACGAAGCATGAAATTACAAGCGCAGCATATATTCCGGCAATATCGGCAAATATGAACATCCAGCGCTGATTTTTCAGGAATCCGTAGAGGAAAAGCTGTCCGATAAGTATAAGAAGTATCGTAAATGTATACCATGTAGGCTTTATAGTCGAAACAAGCACGTAAAACATTGATACCATCTGAAAACATACTGCGAAAATATCTCCCACAATCACTGCAGGCTTCTCCACTAAAGTACCCTTCTGGGGTTTTATTACGTGAAGCACCGCTGTTATAAGAAGCTGTGCAATCGCTATGACAAATGCTGCACCTTTGAAGGTTTCGGGAATCCGTATACAGATAAAAAATATTGCAAGGTAAACAAAAATGAATCCCGTGTAATTGAACGAAACGTGTTTGTACAGACTGTATCCTGCAAATGCGGAAACTGCCACAAGTGACGATGAAACCGCAAGGTAAAGTCCGCAGCCCATGCCCATAAAGCTGAACCATTCGCCGAAAAGCTCATAGACTCCGGCTGTACAGAATGCTACCAAACCAATAAGCGTTCCCAGCATATAGAATGCAGCAGATGTACGTTCAAGATGAACTGCTGCTTTCAGTACAGCACATAACGCAAAGGCTACGACAGCCACGCCCGCAAGGGTGAAAACTCTGCCTGACGGCTCCATGTTTATCCAGTTAGCTGCCACAAAGGTTATTGCAGAAAGCATAATGAATATCGTACCGATAAGAAGCATAACAGCAGAAGCTGAAAGCTTTGTTTTAGGCTTCGGCGGAGGCTGAGGCGGACGATAAAACGGTCCGTACACATCGGGAGCAGGCTGAACGAATTTATTACCGCTTCGTTTCTTTTCGTACTTGATGATAGCTGCGATTCCAAAACCCAGTCCAACGGGTATGCCAATGAATATCAGCAGTATCAGAATTAAAAAAATGTATAAAGTCATAATGTGCACTCCTTTCATGGATTGTTTTAAAGGTAAACTTTATTGTAACTATATTATACCATTTCTGTCAGAAAATGTAAGATGTCATTCGTCACTTTCGCAGTGACATTTGTCACTTTTCAGCAATGAGGCTATTTCCATGCCATGACTAAGCCTTATCGCCTTTACTTTGTAGGGTGAAGAACTTTCACCGCAGAAAAAAATCACTACAGTACATTTTCTGAACAACCGCTGAATGATATTCTGCCTGATATGCACCATTACTGCGTTATCTTTCTTTGCCGTTACAGTGTGGAATCTTGTTCCGACATTGCAGCGGACAGTTATATTGTCACCGCTGATAATTATTCCGCTTGTAAACAGTGCCGCAATTTTTACCATTACAAGCCATACAAGGGGAATATACGACATTACCGCAAGGAAAAATGACAGTTCGGAAATATCCCACGGCAGTAAATACGAAAAATTATACACCAGCGCAGTAAATACAATACCGCAGACAGGCAGCCATGTATAGCTCATAAACGATGTTGGAGCAGGACGGTATTCCTTCACTCTTTTATCTGCCTGATTATGCGAATCCTCCTTTTTTTCACGGCTTATAGGCATTATCACAGGCAAGTGGGAGTCATAACCGAAACCTGCGCAACTTATATTGACAGAAGCTGCCCTGAATATTTTCATAATCAGATTCTGCCGTATATCTATATAATTTATATGCTCCGTTCTGATTCTGTGCCGCCGCCTTTTTATAAGTCCGAAAGATACGTTTATACAGTCCCTGTCAGCGGATACACGGAAAACAGAATACATCAGCAGATTTTTCACGAAAGAAAAAAGCCATGCCGCCATGAACAATATCGCTGCCATAGCCGCAGCTTTCGGGATTCCGCTGAGCAGTCCGGAATATATGATTTCAGCCTGCTCTGTCACCTTTTCAAGAGCAGTACGGACTATATCCTGCGCTATATCTCCGCCTTTGAAGAAAAAAGCCGCAATGTACACAACGCCCGAAAATCCGCTGGAAAAGAATACAGAAAACAAAAGTATTGACGCTAAATTCGGGGATGGTATATCCTTTACTGCCTTTTTTTCATTTACATCGGGAAGCCTGCTCATTATAAGCTCACTTTTTTCCCGTGAAACAAGCAGCCGCAGGTCAGTTGATTTTCGGAAGCCTGCTCTGGTATCACAGCGGATTCCGGTAACTTTAAAGGGAGTCAGAAAAAATAATGTTTCCGTTGCCGCAGAGCTTATACATTCAAAGGGTATCTGCCGCTTTATTCTTACGAATATTCCCTGCTTGTGTATCAGTGCGCTGTCCGTCAGAATTATTTCCGAGAAATACCAACGTACAAAGCCGTAAATCATGATTACACCAAGTATGACAATGTCAATCCATGCGCCTTTTATCCATGCGTATATGCCCGCAGGATTGAAATTCAGCACAGTTACTCCTCGCAGGAGAGGAAATATCAGCAGCCAGAGATTTTTCATGGAATAACGCATGATTCGCAGAGGATGCTCGTGAAATTTCATGGTTCATGCCTCCTCTTTTCCGCCGCAAGAGATAATATCTCCGCTGTATCCTCCTTACTGAGAAAGGACAGTCTCAGCTGTCCGCCATATACAAACAGCACTGCAAAGTTAAAACCTGTACGTGCCGAAAAAGGAGTATCCACTGAGGCGGTATACTGTACCGCAGAATATTCGACAGCTTTCGTAAATTTCATAAATACTCCGCTGTGTTTTGTAATTGAAACGCCGTCGGACTCATAATAAAGACTGCGGAAATATAAAGGAAAATAAACAAAATCAACAGGTAAAACCATTAAACCAAGAACAATTGCAGCTATAAGAGATACCCTGCCATAAGGAATATACAGCGTTATAACCGCCCATATCAGCACCGCCGCAATAATTACTGACAGCTTTAAGTAAAAAGACGCATTTTTATGAGGAAAAAATTTTTTCATATAACTCACCATATAATCAGAAATACTTTCATAAATATATTATAACTCATTTTTAATGAAATGTACAGAGGTTTTACTATGATTGCAGAAAAAATTAATAACTTTATCTGGGGAAACGGACTTATTTTTCTCCTTCTCCTTACAGGAACGCTTCTTACCCTGAAACTGGGATTTATTCAGTTTCGTCTGCCATTTCTCCTTGCACGGCAGAAAAAATCCTCCAATAACGGCTTGTCACAGTTCAGAACGGTCTGCATGAGTCTTGGTACATCCATGGGAACGGGAAATATCATCGGTGCAGCCTCTGCCCTCGCTATCGGCGGTGCAGGTTCGATTTTCTGGATGTGGATTTCCGCTTTTCTCGGTATGGCTCTGGTATATGGCGAAAATATGCTCTCCGCCCGATACAGCGACGAAAATATGAAAGGCTCAATAGCCTATCTTTCAAAGGGGCTGGGCTGTCCTGTCATAGCATGGATATTCGCCTTATTCTGCGTTTTTTCCTCCCTCGGCATGGGCGGCATGGTACAGGTGAACACTTTCGGAAATGCCCTCGGTGAACAGGTGAATTTCAGCCGTCCCATTGCTGCTGTTATTATTTTTATTATTATTTTTTTAACAATAAGCGGCGGCGGAAAACGCATTTCCTCAGCGGCACAGTTTCTTCTCCCTGCCGCATCTCTTGGATATTGTATTGTTTGCATTGCCGTTATTGCCATTCATGGCAGTGATTTGCCTGCGGTTTTCGGGAGAATTTTTTCCGAAGCCTTTGATTTTTCCTCTATCGCAGGCGGTATGGGCGGATATGCCGTATCTGTGGGAATCCGCCGTGGTATATTTTCCAACGAAGCCGGATTGGGAAGCTCCCCCATTCTGCATAGTGCAGCCGAAAGCAATTCCACTCATACACAGGCTTTATGGAGTATGTTTGAAGTATTTTTCGACACCATTTTCTGCTGTACGCTTACGGCTGTAACACTGCTGTGTGCTTCGGAGAATTTCTCGGTAACAGAAGCACTTTCCCCTGTTCTCGGCGGATTTTCTGCGTCTTTTGTCACAGCTGAACTTGGAATTTTTTCTTTCTGCACCGTCACAGGCTGGTACTATTGCGGAATGACCGCATTTAAACATATTTCCGGCGGAAAATACATACGGATGTTCACAATAATATATTCAGCCATTTCAGCCTGCGGAATATTATCCGACAACGATACACTATGGACAATATCCGACATATTCAACGGATTAATGGCATTTGTCAATATTTCTGCACTTCTCCTACTTATGGGAAAAATCAGTAATTCAGGAAGAGATTCCCTAAATGATTTTTAGTTTCCTATTGACATATTATCAATTTTTGGGTATAATTATATTATCTAAGTTTGTGACCGTGATTATAGTTAAATCTATAAACTTTCGGCAATGTCACCTCTCCGACAAACGCCTGATATATAATTATTATTTATTACCAAGGAGGATTATTTAGTGAACGAAAACAATTCAGTAAAAAAAACACGCAGAAAGCCTGTACAGACAAAATCTACGGAAACTACGAAAAAATCAGTGCAGAAAAACACAACAAAATCACCCTCAACAACACGCAAACCCAGACAGACTGTAAAGGAAATCCGTAAAACTCCCGTCAGAATTATCCCTCTCGGCGGTCTTAATGAAATCGGAAAAAATATGACCGTCTTTGAATGTTCAAACGATATGTTTATCCTTGACTGCGGTCTTGCTTTCCCCGACGCTGATATGCCCGGTGTTGATATTGTTATACCCGATTTCACATACGTTGAAAGAAATGCCGACAAAATCAGAGGTATTGTCATCACTCACGGACATGAGGACCACATCGGCGGTCTTGCTTATCTGCTGAAAAAAGTCAACGTCCCTGTTTACGCTACACGCCTCACAATCGGTCTTATTGAGGGCAAACTCAGAGAACAGGGTATTCTCAATCAAGTAAAACTCAATGTAGTTGAACCGAGAAAAACTGTGAAAATGGGCTGTATGGCTGTTGAATTCATCAAGGTGAACCACTCTATCCCCGACGCTGTAGGTATGGCTATTCATACCCCCGCAGGCGTTATCGTCCATACAGGCGATTTCAAGGTTGACTACTCCCCCATTGACGGCAATATCATTGACCTTGCACGTTTCGGAGAACTGGGCAGCAAGGGAGTTCTGGCTCTTATGGCTGATTCCACAAACGCTGAAAGAGAAGGCTGCACCCGTTCTGAACGTACAGTAGGCGAATCCTTTGACCGCCTTTTCAAGAAAGGCGAGGGCAAGCGTATAATCATCGCTACTTTCTCCTCAAATATCCACCGTGTACAGCAGATTATCAATGCAGCGATACACTATGGCAGAAAAGTAGCTGTTTTCGGCAGAAGCATGATAAATGTCATAAATACTGCCATTGAACTGGGTTATCTTGAAGTTCCCGACGGTCTTATTATCGACATCGACATGATGAACCGCTATGAAAATGAGCGTATTGTCCTTATCACTACGGGAAGTCAGGGCGAACCCATGTCTGCCCTTACACGTATGGCGATGAACGACCACAGAAAAGTAAGCATTACGCCCATGGATTTTATTATCATATCCGCTACACCTATCCCCGGCAACGAAAAATATGTTACACGTGTGGTAAATGAACTTATGAAGTCGGGCGCTGAAGTCGTATACGAAGCTATGTACGAAGTTCATGTTTCGGGACACGCTTGTCAGGAGGAACTGAAGCTCATGCAGGCTCTTACAAAGCCTAAATTCTTCATTCCTGTTCACGGCGAATACAAGCATCTCAAAAAACACGGCGACCTTGCTGTGCAGATGGGTATGCCCCGTGAAAATGTCATTATCGCTGAAATTGGAAATGTTATCGAATCCGACGGTGTTTCCATGAAAATTGTATCTCAGGTTCCCTCAGGACGTATCCTTGTTGACGGTCTCGGCGTAGGCGATGTAGGCTCAATTGTTCTCCGTGACAGAAAGCATCTCGCTCAGGACGGTCTTATCATTATCGTTATCGGCATCGAAAGAGCTGATAATATCGTTGTATCGGGTCCTGATATTATCTCCAGAGGCTTTGTCTATGTCCGTGAATCAGAGGAACTTTTTGTTGAAGCAAGAGAACTGCTCAACGATACTCTCAACAACTGCTCTCATCACGAAATGCGTGAATGGAATACTCTCAAGGGCAAGCTCCGTGACGCACTTTCAGATTATATCTATCAGAAAACCAAGAGAAGCCCCATGATTCTTCCCATAATCATGGAGGTATAAAAAGCGTACACAATACCGCACAAAAACATTTAGCGTGCTTTGTGTAGTATTGCACGTAATCTTCCATTTTTCCGAAAGGGGGTTGAGAAGTGAAAAAAAAGTTTCCGGGAGCTGCTCTGCTGATGATTGCTGCAATTATTGCAAGTCATCTCTGCGTTTCGCTGACTCTTTTACAGTATAACAGACTTTACGGCACTTTAAGCATAGTTTCGGCTTTTGTCCTTGCTCTTGTGCTGATAGTGCTCTATGCGGTTTTTTCAAAAAATTCTGTGCGGTATTTTACCAAAATGAATACTCATCTTGAAAATTCTGCCGCTGAATATATGAATAATCTACCTGCGCCTGTCGCTGTACTCGAAAAAGACGGCAGAATCGTCTGGTTCAACAGTGCCTTTTCCGATAAAATATGTCTTGATGACGATTTTTACGGCAAAAACTTTGAGGAATGTACTGCGGTAGATATTCATTCCCTTATCAGTGACGGCTCTGTAAAATGCCGTATAAATAATGCCGTGTACAATATCACTTACGAGGAATTTACAAAAAACGACGTTACATTCCTTATAGTCTATTTTCAGGATGAAACAAACTTCTTCAATCTCAAAAAGGAATCAGAGGAGAGACATCCCAACGTGGTTATCATGACCATTGATACCTACGATGAAATTATGCAGAACGCCAAAGAAAGCGAAAAAGCTCATGCTGCTGTGGAAATCGAACAGCTTATCGAGAGATTTATGAGCAGCACCAACGGCTTTATTAAAAAAATCTCTCCCAATACTTTCTATGCTGTAATCGAACATCGTCATCTTGAAGATAAAATTCAGGAAAAATTCAAAATCCTCGACAACGCAAGAGATATTAAAATCGCTGGAAAATACCCTCTCACACTGTCTATCGGAGTGGGCGAAGGAGCGTCATCTCTGGCGGAAAGCGAGAAAATCGCCCGTCAGTGCCTTGATATGGCTCTCGGCAGAGGCGGAGATCAGGCTGTAGTCAAAACAGTCAACGGCTATCGCTTTTTCGGCGGTGTATCCAAAGGCGTTGAAAAAATGTCCCGTGCAAAAACACGTATTATCGCCAATGCCATGCAGGACATCATTGCAAATTCCGAAAAAGTGTTCATAATGGGA
The DNA here is from genome assembly GCA_017517145.1 of Ruminococcus sp. Taxonomy (GTDB): domain Bacteria; phylum Bacillota; class Clostridia; order Oscillospirales; family Ruminococcaceae; genus Ruminococcus. The sequence goes on along the minus strand of JAFXAJ010000064.1, from coordinate 9,255 downwards.
CATCGCTTCGGGGACCTCGACTCAATCGGTGCTGCCTGCGGTCTTGCAGGTGCGCTCCGTCTCATGGGCAAAGAAGTTCATATCGTTGTTGACCGCACAAAAAACCTTGCGGTAAACCTCATTGACGCTGTTGAGGCTCATGCCGGACAGGGACTTTTTATCACACCCTCTGCCGCAACCCAGACAGTGACAGACAATGACCTGCTGATGATTGTGGATACCCACAACACAGACTGCATTGAAAGCAGCGAGCTGTACGAAATGTGCCGCCAGACAATAGTTATCGACCACCACAGAAAAACTGTGAATTTCATTGATAATGCCGTGATATTCTATCATGAGCCTTATGCTTCGTCTGCTTCGGAAATGGTTACTGAACTGATACAGTACTTCCGTCTGAAAAGCGACGAAAAGCTTCCCTCATATTGTGCGGAAGCTCTGCTGTCAGGCATTATGCTTGACACTAAAAATTTCGTCATGAGAACGGGCGCACGTACTTTCGAAGCTGCCGCATTTCTCAAAAAATTAGGCGCAGACACAGTAGCCGTTAAGCTTCTGTTTTCAAGTTCTTTTGAATCCTACAGAAACAAAACGGAAATTGTGGCATCTGCCAAAATACAGAACAGATGCGCTGTTGCAATTGCAGATGTAAAATGCAATGACATACGCATTGTAGCTCCGCAAGCTGCTGATGAACTGCTGAATATCGTTGACGTTGACGCTTCTTTTGTAATTTATAAGACAAACAATGTTATCAATATTTCAGCCCGTTCTCTCGGCGCTGTAAATGTTCAGGTCATCATGGAGCAGTTGGGCGGCGGCGGTCATCAGTCTATGGCTGCGGCTCAGCTGAAGGATGTAACCATGAAAGAAGCCTCCGCTATGCTCATAAAGGCTATTGAAAGCCGCAGCGGAGATTCCGATAAATAAACTCAGGAAAGGATAAATATTATGAAAGTTATTTACTTACAGGACGTTAAAGGTTCAGGAAAAAAGGGCGAAGTTAAAAACGTAGCTGACGGCTACGCAAGAAATATGCTCCTCCCCAAGGGACTTGCAGTTGAAGCTACTCCTGAAAATCTCACAAAGCTTGCAGGTCAGCAGTCCTCCGCACAGTTCAAGCATGATACCGAGAAGAAAGCCGCTGAGGACGCTGCTGCTAAAATCAAAGATAAAAAGCTTATCATCAAGGCTAAAGCAGGCTCAAATGACCGCCTTTTCGGCTCTGTTACTGCTGCTCATGTTGCAGATGCTCTTGAAGCTCAGCTGGGCGTAAAGGTTGACAAGAAAAAAATCTCTCTCAGCTCCGACATCAAGAATTTTGGCACATACTCCGCTGTCATCAAGTTTTTTGCAGGAGTATCCGAAAAAATTGACGTTGAGGTAATTGAAGGCTGATGGAAGCTAACGGTTTATTTTCCGCCTCTGAATTTCCCCACAGCATAGAGGCGGAACAGTCGGTAATCGGTGCGGTTCTTGCAGACCCTTCCGTTATGCCGATTGTCATTGAAAAGGTCAAGCCTGACTATTTCTACAGCGAAAATCACAAAAAGATTTTCGGCGTAATATACCGTATGTTCACAGGCGGCTCTCCCATTGACCCTGTTACCGTTCTCAACGAAATTGAGAAAATGGGTATTTTTGAATCTGCCACAGAGGGCAAACGCTATCTAATGGAGATTGCAAATACCCTCCCCACTACGGAAAATATCGAAAGCTACTGCAAAATAGTTGCGGATAAATATTTCATACGCAGCCTTGGTTTTGTTGCCCGCAGCATCATTGACGATATTCAAAGCGGCGAAAATGACGCACAACTGCTGCTGGATTCCGCAGAACAGAAGATATACGACATACGTCAGGGCAGAAATGTCAGCGGACTTTCCTCCCTTTCCGAGGCAGTTCTCGAAGCTTATGACCGTCTGGGAAAAATCACAGGCGAGGACAAAGACAAGTATATCGGCGCAAGAACAGGTTTCACTTATCTTGATACCATTACATCGGGACTGAATAAATCCGACCTTATAATCATTGCCGCCCGTCCTGCCATGGGTAAAACTTCATTTGCCATGAATATTGCCACTAATGTTGCAAGACGCAGCGACAAGGAAGTTGTTATCTTCAATCTGGAAATGTCAAAGGAGCAGCTTGCTACACGACTTCTTTCCACGGAAGCTCTCGTAGAATCGGGAAATCTCCGAAACGGCAGAATTCAGACCGATGAATGGGTGCGCCTTGCTACAAGTGCCGCATATCTCAGCACATTGCCAATGTATATCGACGATACCGCAAGTATGACTGTTCAGCAGATGAAAGCAAAGCTGCGCCGTGTCAAGAATCTTGGGCTTGTGGTTATAGACTACCTCCAGCTCATGGGGTCAACTTCACGTTCCGACAACCGTGTTACTGTAATTTCAGAAATCACACGACAGCTCAAGGTTATGGCTAAGGAGCTTAATGTTCCTGTTATCCTCCTTTCACAGCTGTCACGTGCTGTTGAAAGCCGTACAGATAAACGCCCGATGATGTCAGACCTACGTGAATCAGGTTCAATCGAGCAGGATGCCGATATTATACTTTTTCTCTACCGTGACGCATATTATAACAAGGAAAGCACAAGGCAGAATATCTCCGAGTGCATCGTTGCAAAAAACCGTCACGGTGAAACAGGTACGGTTGAACTTATCTGGAATGGTCAGTTTACACGCTTCTCAAATCCGGAGTATAATACTCCTCCTGAGGGGTGATGCAATATGCTGAAAAAAATCCGTAATACAGCGGAAAAATACAATATGTTCAAAAAGGGCATTACCGTTGTCTGCGGTCTTTCGGGAGGTGCGGACAGCGTATGCCTTCTTCTTGCTTTACAGGAACTTTCGGATTCTATAGGATTTTCTGTTGAAGCCATCCATGTCAATCACTGTCTGCGTGGTGCTGAAAGCGACCGTGACCAGAAATTCTGCGCTGATTTATGCGGAAAACTGGGAATTTCTTTCACTGCCGTTTCATGCAATGTCCGTGAATATTCTGAAAAACACGGCGTTTCCTGCGAAGAAGCCGCAAGAATCCTGCGGTACGGTATTTTCAAGGACTATACCGTGAAAAAACTCCTTGCTACGGCGCATAATGCCGATGATAACCTTGAAACCATGCTGCTGAATATTATCCGTGGCACAGGGCTGAAAGGCATAGCAGGTATTCCCCCTGTCCGTGACAATATCATACGTCCGCTGATTGCTGTTTCAAGGCGGGAAATTGAAGAATATCTCAGTTTTCACGGTCAGGATTACGTAACAGACAGCACCAATCTCACTGACGATTTCACGAGAAATAAAATCCGCCATAAAATTATCCCTCTCATGAAAGAGATTAACGGTTCTCTGACGGAAACTACTGTACGTTCAGCGGAAGTTCTCCGCAGTGAAAACAGTTTTATTGAGGAAAATACATCTGACGCTCTGAAAAATTGTCTGAAAAACGGCGTATTTATCGGCTTATCGGGGTATAATGAGGTTATACGCAGACGATGTATTGCAAGGTATCTCTCAGAACATTCTCTGCCATTCTCCCACAAAAGACTGACAGAATGTGATAATATTGCGGTAAACGGCGGAAAAATCAACATATCAGGGGATATTTATCTCATTTCAGACGGAACTTCCATGAAACTGGAAAAAATCCTGCCGCAGAAACAGGAATTGCTTTCAGCTGAATTGAAAATCGGAGAAAACAGGATTTTCCCCGACTCTGCCCTGATATGCGAACTGATTGATTGTGAAAGTTTGAAGAAAAATGATTTTGTTCATAAAAATTTAACATTTTATCTTCTCGATTATGATAAAATAAAAGGGACAGCTATTGTCAGAAACAGGAAATCAGGCGATAAGCTGAAACTCAGAGGAAAAAATTTTACATCCTCTGTTAAAAAAATAATTAATGAAACTATTCCTGCATCTCAGCGGAAAACTCTCCACTTCATTGAGGACGGAGAAGGTACTGTTTTCGGGGAAAAAATCGGAATTGCCGACAGAGTCGCTCCCGATGATTCCACATCAAGACTGCTGAAAATCACTATTTTGCAGGAAGGATAGGAGTGTGCATTTTGACACCTAAAAAGAACAGAGGCGTAGTTACTTATCTGCTTGTTATACTCATATCAATTTTCTGCGTCTACTTTGTTATCTCAAAGCTTGCATCTGCCGGCGAAAAAACTGAGTATACCAACATCATAACCCACTTTGACAACTACGAGGTTTCCTACTATGAGCTTGATTTAGGCTCAGGCGAACTTACCTATCAGCTTCGTGGTGAGGAGGGACGACGCAGATATACTGTCCCCTACGTAAGCATTTTCCTCGATGATACAGAGAATTACCGTGTGGAATACAACAAACTGTATCCTGATGAACCGTTGGTTCAGAACTACATCAGACCGACGGACAATACATGGCTGATGACGCTGATACCCGTTGTTCTCACTGTTGGGCTTGCTATTTTCCTCTTTGTTTTTATGATGCGTCAAAGCGGCGGAGGCGGAAAATACAACTCCTTCGGCAAGGCTAATCTGAAAAATCAGGCTGACGCACGAAAAGCTACCTTCAAAGATGTGGCAGGCGCTGACGAGGAAAAACAGGAGCTTCAGGAAATCGTTGATTTCATGAAAAATCCCAAGAAATATAACGACATCGGTGCAAAAATTCCCAAGGGCGTACTCCTTTTAGGCCCTCCCGGTACAGGTAAAACTCTCCTTGCAAGAGCTGTTGCAGGTGAGGTTAATGTGCCCTTCTTCCCCATTTCAGGCTCTGATTTCGTTGAAATGTTTGTGGGTGTAGGTGCTTCCCGTGTAAGAGATTTATTTGAACAGGCAAAAAAGCACGCTCCTTCGATTATATTCATTGACGAAATCGACGCTGTCGGCCGTCATAGAGGCGCAGGTCTCGGCGGCGGTCATGATGAACGTGAACAGACTCTTAACCAACTGCTTGTTGAAATGGACGGCTTTACAGGCAATGAAAGCGTTATCGTAATTGCAGCTACAAACCGCCGTGATATTCTCGATCCCGCACTTCTCCGTCCCGGCAGATTTGACAGACAGATTGTTGTTGGCTATCCCGATGTAAAGGGCAGAGAGGAAATTCTCCGTGTTCATGCAAAAAATAAGCCCCTTGCTCCCGATGTTGACCTTAAAATCATTGCACAGACTACACAGGGATTCACAGGTGCTGATCTTGAAAACCTCCTTAACGAGGCTGCTCTCCTTGCGGCACGTGCAGACCGTCTTTCAATTACCTCAAAGGATATTGAAGAAGCTACAATGAAGGTCATTGCAGGCCCTGAGAAAAAATCCAGAATCGTTACAGAGCGTGACAAGAAGGTTACTGCATATCACGAAGCAGGTCACGCTGTAGCCGCTTATAATCTCCCCACACAGGATAAGGTTCATCAGGTTACAATAATTCAGCGTGGCATGGCGGCAGGTCTTACGGTTACACGTCCCGACACGAATGATATGCACGTTTCACGCACACAGATGCGTGAGCATATTGTAATGCTTCTTGGCGGTCGTGTGGCTGAGGAAATTTTCCTTGATGATATTTGCACAGGCGCTTCAAATGATATTGAACGTGCCACAAATACCGCAAGAAATATGGTTACAAAGTACGGCTTCTCTGAAAAGCTTGGAACTGTCGTTTACGGCTCTGATAATGACGAGGTATTCCTTGGCAAGGACTACGGTCATACACGCAATTACAGCGAATCCGTAGCTGCACAGATTGACGACGAAGTAAGAGCAATTATTGAAAAAGCTTATGCCGACTGCCGTAATATTCTTGACGCAAACGCTGAGAAAATGCATCAGCTTGCAGGTTATCTGCTGAAGCATGAAAAGATTGACGGTGAAATGTTTGAACGGCTTATGCGTGGCGAAAACATCGAGGCTGATGAGCCTGCTGTTTCTCCTGCTCCCGTTCAGGCTGAAACTGAAACTGCTGAAAACAGTGAAAATACAGAAGAATAAAATTAAGGGTACCGAAACAAAGTCAGCTACTAATAAATAAGTTTTATATTCTTTAAGATAAGGTTGCGTAACATATTGGTTACGCAGCCTTTCTCTTTTTGCCGCACTTTTTGCTGTCAGCAACGGCAGTTGTTACTGCAACATTGAAGCGATAGTGAATCTCGATTTGCTGAGTACGGTATCCACTGCTCTTGTCAGGAGCATGAATGACTATTTTTCAAATGGTCGTAAACTGTGAGAAAATCAGCACCCGATGCTCACCTTCCATGGCACGCTGTACGATCTCCATGCAGGCATCCCGTTTTACAGAGCCGCCATCGTATGATTCTTGATATACTGCGCCTCATCAAGCACCTGATAGCCGAACGAACAGTCCTCATAATGTGTAATATCACGTTTTATTCAAAAGAATAAACAGTATTAGTAGAAAAATTCTATATGATATGGCATAATTGAATCGGTTGTTTATATTTAATAAAAAACAGATACTGATTTTGTTTAATCATACAAATTTGAGTTCAGATGTCCAAAATGAGTACAATTTTTTCCATTTATATATGGAATTCCAAAAGGAGATAATCAATTTTATGCATGACAATATTTTTGATGAAATTGTAAGAACATATTATCAGCCGATTTATAAATATTGTTATATAAAGCTTCGTGATAAGTATGCGGCAGAGGACTGCACTCAGGAAGTTTTTCTTGTTATGCATAAAAAGCGTGAAAAATTGATTATTTCCGAAAATATAAAATCTTGGCTTTATAAAACAGCGCAGAATATTATTAAGAACTATATAAAAAATAATATTGAATTTATCCCCATAGAAAAATGCGAAAATATATCTCAGCCTGAAAATATGAACGAGGAAACTGCTTTTGAGGGCATAATATCACAAGAGGAAGAAAAACTCCTTACAGCATATTATATTGACGGAACGGATATTGGAACTATTTCAGATATGACAAATACATCAGAGGCTGCATTGTATAAGCGTTTGCAACGTATAAGGAAGAAAATTCTGAAATCTAAGGGGGAAAAGGAATGAAAGAGAATATATTTGAAAAAATCTGCTCTGACAGTTCCGTTTTACTGCCTGACAATGCAGAGCTTAATGAGCTGCTTGAAGCGGAAATCGCAAAAGAAAATCCCGATACTGAACTTATAGATGAACTTATATCAGCAATTGCTGAAAACGATAATCTGATTATTCCCGATGTTGACATTGAAAATCAGCTTTTCAGCATAAAAAGAAAAGCAGGAATCAATCGCAGAAAAGGTTTGTTCAAGCAAAAAAAAGCTGCAATTGCCGCTGTAGTTGCATTAATTGCTGTTGGAAATATAAGCACTTTGACAGTATCAGGCGAAAATCTTTTTACAGCTGCTTTCAGAAAAGGCGAACAGATTTTCATTGACCTTAAAAAAATAAAAAATGATTCACAAAGCAGTAAATATGATTTTTCACCGCCAACTACCGATGGCGACCCATATGGTATACGTTATTTCTGCTCCGTATATGATGAAATACCGCCAGTTGTTCCCACGTGGATTCCCGATAATTTATCATATCATGAAGTAACGCTGAGCAATATTGATACATATAGCCATATTGTCGTGGATTTTAAAGAATACGGCTATGAAAAAGAAATGCATAAGGGAAAAAGTTTTTCAATAAATTATTATTTCTTTAATAATCGTGATGATTTAGGAGAATATCTGAACCATTACAAAGGAAATAATTCTGAAAAAGTGCTTTTTGAGGGTGATAATAGTTCTCTGACGGCATACACACTTCCTCAAATCAATGTTGCAGTTCACAGTATTTTTATGTGCAGGGATAATGTATTGATACAAACGTATTCGCTGAATTTGACTGATGAAGAAGCTTTTGCAATTCTTGACGCTATAAGGTAAGGGGGAGATAGCGATGAAGAAATTATTCGTTTCAATAGGATTTGCCATGTTAATATTCATATCGTTATTTTCAACTGTTATTTCTAAGACGAACAGCGTTTCAGCCGATAGTCAAAACAGTATCGAAACAGAAACTTCTGATAAATATGGAATAAAAAGTTTATGCAGTAAATTTGGTTTTGATGTAGATGCACCGGAATATCTTCCGGAAGGTGCGGCACACACAGAAATAAAATATGTTAATGACGAAAATCCTTCTATCTCTTTATTCTTTCGATGTAAAGAACCTGTTAAAACGTCTTATCCTGAAAAGCATTTTCAGATTATTTACACGTATTTTGATGAAAGTACGTCATTGGAGGAGTATGTTCTTGAATTTAACGATTGGGAACTTGAAGAACCGATTTTAGTCAATGGCACAGAAGGGTATATTGTATCAGCATCTAATACGGAATTTGATGAATATCTGTATTTTATTGTATATTATAGAAAGAATGTTTTGATGAGAATATTTTTGGCTAACATAGGGTACGAAGAAGCCTATCAGATTTTAAAATCCATAAAATAAAAAGGAGAATTGCTATGAAAAAATTAATATCAACATTATGTGCATTGAGCCTTATGCTTACTGCTGTTAATCCTCTTGTTTCATTTGCAGAAATAAAAGAAAATACAAGTTTTACTATGAAATCGGAATCATCAAATACGGATTTAAATGAGATTGCCTCCTCTTTAGGAGCCGATACGGATTATTTTAACTTTCCAAATAATAGTATTACAACTCCTGAAAAGGATATAATGACAGCGTTTAAGAAAAATATTTCGCAAAATGAAGCGCTACTTTATATTGGAGAAAATGCACCTTATCACTTTGAAGATTCAGACGGCAGTTATGGTATGGCAGTTTTGCAGGTGCTTTCGCACAATGAGGTTATACCCGTTTCAGCTATACAGGAGGATGCAAAAAATTTGTGTGATGTGAAGTTCGATAAATCTGTAAATGACATTATTGCTTATTATGATATGTCACGGGAGTTCCTCAGACAGAAATTTATTATGTCATACGATTTTTGTAATCACACCACCGAGCAGCAATTGAAAAAGCTTGTGGATACAGCTGAAAACGCAATGGAAAATAATAAATATTTCTTCGTTTCATTTCACACAAACGACAGCATTCATTCAGTTGCAGGTATTGGTGCGGCTGACGGAAATTGGTTATTCAACGGTAAAACATACAACAAGTGTATATTAACTCTTAATTCCAATTTCGATAATGCCAATGATATAACAGGCGGGTTTAATGAAAATAACTGCATTT
>JAFXAJ010000063.1 GCA_017517145.1 Ruminococcus sp. | reverse complement strand
CTCTGCCTTCGCAAACGAAATTACTTACGGAGACCGAGCTTCTCTACGATAGCACGGTATCTGTTGATGTCCTTCTTCTTGAGGTAAGCAAGGAGGTTACGTCTGTGACCAACCATCTTAAGAAGACCTCTTCTGGAGTGATGATCGTTCTTGTGGATCTTGAGATGAGCGTTAAGGTCATTGATTCTCTTAGTGAGAATAGCAACCTGAACTTCAGGGGATCCTGTGTCGTTTGCGCTGGTTCTGTTAGCCTCGATAACGGCTGTTTTTTCTTCTTTCAGTAACATTTGAAAGCACCTCATATAAATATATTCCGCTGAACGTAGAGAAAGGTGATAACTGAGGACAAGCCTGACTCCAAGTACACGGTGATAATATTATATCACATTATTTTTATTTTGTAAAGGGATTTTTTGAAATTTTTTCAGATTACTCAAAAAAATTAGGGTAAAAAATAAAAATTAAAATAAAATTAAAAAGATAAAATAAAAAATCAATTAAAACATATTGACGTTTAGGCTGAAATATTATATAATTATTATATAACAAGAAAAGGGATGATTATATGTTAGTTACTCAGGTGTCAGCTTCAATATTAAGTGCAGATCCTCTTGAATTCGGCAAAGAAATCAAAAGGGTTGAAAATTCGGGAGCTGAAATGATACATTTTGATGTTATGGACGGAGTTTTTGTCAATAATATAAGTTACGGCATACCTCTGCTTAACAGCATGAAGGGTAAAACAGGCTGTGTCATGGATGTTCACCTTATGATAACCGATCCATTTAAATATATTGACAATTTTTCGCAAGCAGGCGCTGATATAATTACTTTCCATGTTGAAAGTCAGAGCAATGTGAAAGAAACTATTGATGCAATACGCAGAAACGGTGTAAAAGCCGCAATTTCTATAAAACCATTAACTCCTGCCGAAGCAGTATATCCTTATATAAACGACGTTGACATGGTTCTTGTCATGACTGTAGAACCCGGATTCGGCGGACAGAAATTCATGGACATGAGCGGTAAAATAGCTGCAATCAGAAAATATGCCGATGAAAACAGAACATCGGATATTCCGCTTGATATTCAGGTTGACGGCGGAATTGACGACAAAACATCAGCTATTGTAAAAAAAGCCGGAGCAAATATACTTGTTTCGGGAAGCTATCTTTTCCGTCAGGAAGACATGGCTGAAGCTGTCAGAAAATTAAAGGAAGAATTTTTAACTGATGCAGAATAAAATCAAATCGCAGCGCTTTATATGGATAGATATTATGCTGACACTGCTGTCACTTGCAGTAATGGAATATTTTTACTACGGCAGCCGCACTCTTGTGCTGGGTGGAATCTGTATTGCAGCGGCATTGGTGTCGGAAATAATATCTCTCAGATTGATGAACAGGAAGTTCACAGCCGATGATCTGACCTGCATTTCCGATTCGCTGATACTTTTTCTGATGCTGCCTTCAGTATTTGATTTTAAAATTGCTGCAATTGCCTCTGTTTTTGCTGTTGTTGTCTCAAAAAATATTTTCGGCGGAAGAAAAAATACTATTTTTTCTCCTGCGGCAGCAGCTTATGTATTTCTGCTGACTTCATGGCACGGCAATGTATTGATGTATTCGCCTCCTCATGTACACACAGGTGTATTTGATAAGACGGAAAATCTTGTAAGCTCTGCAAGCCATATCTTCAATATATCAGGCAGAATGGATTATAGTAATTTTGAAATATTAATGGGAAATTTCAGCGGTGCTCCCGGAGCAGTCAGCATTCTTCTTCTATCTGTTTCGGCAGCGGTTCTTCTTTTGCGCCGTGATATATCAGCAGGAGCATTCATAGGCACTATAGCCGGAACTGCTTTTCTTGCATTCTTTGTGCCGGTATGCAGCAATCAATGGGATTCGCTGAAATACACAATGTCCACAAATATGGTTCTGTTTGCGGCTATATACATTGTAGCAGACAGAAGAACCGCACCCCAGCGTAACTATTATGCTTTTTTTTACGGATTTTTCATAGCGGCATTTTCATATATTCTCGTTTTGACAACGGCAAAGGAAAATGCTATTGTAATCGTTTCCGTATTGTTTACCCCCGTTGCTCTCGGATTCAGAAATCTTGAAAAGCGCATTGATAGCCTTGTCAAGGAGGAAAAAGATGCCGAAGATCTCTGGGAGGCAATAAAAAGCGGAGAAGTCCAGCTTCCCGAAATTGAGGAGGTAGAGGCGGATGAATAGGAAAAATTCGGTTTTTGACGGCTTTATCAGGGATAATGCGGTACTTTCAGGGCTTATGGTTATATCTCCCATAATAGTATGCGGTGATACTGTGATGAATGCCATAGCTATGATATACGCATTTTCTGCAATAACTTTTATATCAGTGCTTGCAGGGGCATTCATTCCGAAAAAGCTTTCTTATGGTGTAAAAACAATAATACTTGCAGCTATTGGTGCAGTGGTTTATATTCCCGTGAAATTTGCAGCATACGATTTTTTCCCCTCTGTAATGGAGAGGACAGGAATATATTTCATGCTGATTGCCGTGAATTCCCTTATAACAGTTCATGCACAGGTGAAATTCTATCGTATGCCAAAGGGAAAAATGACGGTTTCGCTCATAAGCCATATACTCGGATTTGACGTTGTTCTTTTCATAATATCTGTAATACGTGAACTTGTGGCGTATGGTACATTCTGCGGCAGAATTGTGGATGCAGATGTTATTATAAGCGGACTTGGTATGCCTTTCGGCGGATTTATACTTCTCGGATTATGCTGCGGTATATACAGAAGCATAGTCGGTGCAGTGCGGAAAAATGATGATTCAGCAGGAGGTGACAGCGATGTTTCTGATTTCTGAACTTGTCGTACTCCTCGGAACAAATCTTATACTTTCTCAGGCTCTGGGTATCAGCACCCTTTTTGTGGCAGCAGGAAGCCGTAAGAATCTTCTCTGGACTGCTATAACGATTTCTTTTTTCACAACAGCAGGTTCATTCGGTGCTTGCCTTGTCAATTCACTGCTGCCGGATAGCCTTTACGATTTAAGACTGCTCCTTTACGTCCTGATTATCGGAGCGTTGTATGTTATTCTGCTTACTGTCCTTTATTTTGCGGACAGAAAAAATTTTGGTACTACAAGAAAATACGTTCATGTATCTGCTTTCAACTGTGCTGTTATGGGAACACTTTTTACTATATCCGATAAAGCTGCAGCTGACCCGTCACTTGATAACCTTGGCAGCTATATTGCAGCAGGCGCAGAGGCAGGAACAGGATTTATCCTTGCTGCATTTTTCCTCATGGCAGGATTTGGCAGATTGAATTCAAAGGAAGTTCCCGCTGCATTCAGGGGATTTCCGTCAATGCTTGTATACCTTGGTATCATATCAATGGCCATATACGCACTTATATAGGGAAAACCATAGAAATAAAAAATATAAGTGCTTAGTTTACTTTTGGGAGAAAACAAAATAAATGAAATTCAAGAACAAAGGAAGAAAAATTTACAAGACAAAGGAAAAGAATTACTACGGAAAAAGTCCTGTTGGAAAATTTATGTCAGGGGCATTGACCGTACTTCTTATCGGAGGAATAGGATTTCTGGGCTATAGCGTAGCAGAACCTATTATCAATTATACAAAGCACAAAGGCGATGAGCCTACAGTAACAGAACCGCCGGTTATTCCTGTAACAACAGGTGCTGCGGATGTTACTGCGTCGGTTACAACTGAACCTGTTACAGAAGCTCATACAGAGGCTCCGGAAACTTATTATACAGCAGTAGCGCTTTCCGAGTCTGCACTGCAAAATGCAGATACTCTCAGAGCTGCACTTTCTGCACTTTCATCAGAGGAAATACAGTTTGTGGAGCTGCCTTTAAAGGTTACAGGCGGAGCAATCAACTATGCTTCAATTGTGCCTGAAGCTGTAACAGCAGTTAAATCTTCAATGACGCTTACTGAGATGATTCAGGAGGTTGAAAGCAAGGGATTTGAAGCCGCTGCATCTCTCAGCGTATTCAAGGACAACTCTTTGCCGATTGATTATCCTGATGCAGGATATGTCAAGGCAGATGACGGGTCACAGTGGGTTGATGCAAATGGTTTGCCATGGGTATCGCCCTATTCACAGAGAGCGATTGATTACAACACAAATATAGTGATTGAGCTGACTTATTACGGATTCAGCAATATTATATGCAAGGATTTGGTTTTTCCTGATTTCAGCAAGGATGACCTTGAGAATCTCGACCCTGTTCTGGGACAAAACGACAGATGCATGTCACTTACATCTGCTGCAAATCTGCTTTACGACAAAGCTGTATCTAACGGCGCTTCAATGCAGATTGAGATTTCAGCAGAAGATATTATCTGCGGCAGAACAGATATACTCCAGCCTATGCTGCTTTCGTCAAATAATATTATACTGAATATAAATCTTGATACACTGACTAACGGAATTGTTCACGGAGAAAATGAATATCAGTTCAGCGGCACACAGGCTGAAAAGGTAGAAAAATGTCTTGAACTTGTCAGTGAATATCTTGTGGATTTCAATGCCGGAATAAAACTCAGCGGTCAGACTCTTAACAAAAACGAAATACCTGAAATAAAAAAGGTACTGACGGAATACGGTTACAAATCGTTAATAGTTGGGTGATGTAAATTACGGTTCACCGGCATTTGTTATGCGGTGCTGCCGATTAAATAAAACCGATTTATCGGGGAATGGAGAAAAATTATGGCTGATAATTTTAAAGTATCTCTCAAAAAGATAATAGATGAGTTCAAGCTTGAAACCATCTACATCCAGAAAGAGCCCGAAGAAATCTTTGTCTGCGAGACAGAGGTTAACAGACCGGGACTCCAGCTCATGGGATTCTATGAGTATTTCAACCCTG
>JAFXAJ010000004.1 GCA_017517145.1 Ruminococcus sp. | reverse complement strand
GGGAATAGGTATTTTACAGCTCAACACTCCGGAAATTCATCAGGATAACGGTAAAAAAGACTTTATGCCAATTATGGCTATAAGAGTTATTCTTGATACCTGTGCATCTGTTGATGAAGCGATTGAGTACCTTGAATCCTACGATTATCACTCATTTTTAGGCGATTCATTCCACTTGTATATCACCGATAAAACAGGACGTTCAGTTGTTGTGGAATGGGACGACGATGAAATGTTTATAGTCGAGGATACAGGCTGTACAAATGAAGTACTTTGTGAAAAACATGAGTATTACGAATCTGACTGGGACTGCAATCGCTATGCTATTATCAAATCCCGTCTGAATAACAAGAATAATATTCTCAACGCAGACGAAGCAATGCAGCTTACTGATGATATACATCAGAAAAATACAGAATGGTCTTGTGTTTACAACCTTGATGATTTCGCCTTTGATATTTGCCTTGACGGTAACTACGATAAAAAATATACTTTTTTAAGGGAAGATTTTGAATAATGCAAAAGGACGTTCTTTTTTGGAACGTCCTTTTTAATTAACTTAATACAAACACTTTTCCGCTGTATGCCGGCATTTCTACCACAAGCTTTCCCTCTGTCAAGGAAAATCCGCTGTCTGCCGTTTCTCCGCCGAACTGCTCCCAATCCGAATCTATAAGCAGTTCCGCTTTTGAATATTCTCCGATTTCCACAGAATATCCGTCTTTCTGCCAATCAGAAAAATTGAAAACCGCCAGTATTTTCTCCTGACCGTTTTTTCTGAAAAATGCGTAAATGCAATCCTCCTCCGACTCACAATCCGCCCACTGAAAATTATCCTCTTCATAATCATAATGAAGCCCTTCATGCTCCAGATACATACGGTTAACTGCCTTTATATAACCATGAAATGCTGAATCTTCGGGATTTTTCAGCACTTCCCAGTCAAGCTGTTCCTTTTCATTCCACTCTCGCAGAAGTCCCAGTTCATTTCCCATAAAATTCAGTTTTTTCCCCGGATGTGCCGCCATATACAGATACAGCGCTCTTGCCTGCGGTAATTTTTCATCATAGTTACCCGACATTTTCTGCAATATCGCCGCTTTTCCATGCACCACCTCATCATGAGAAAAAGGCAGGATATACCTCTCATTTTTAAAATATTCCATGGAAAAAGTAAGCTTGCGGTAATCCTTTGTACGGTACATGGGAGATGTCTGAAAATATTCCAGTGTGTCGTGCATCCAGCCCATATCCCACTTGTAATCAAATCCAAGTCCGCCGTTTTCTGCCGGTTTTGTCACATCAGGATATGCCGTTGAATCCTCCGCCGCAATTATAGCCGCAGGAAATCTCGCCTTTAATCCACTGTTCATGTTCCGCAGAAATTCCAGTCCGCAGCTGTTGATTCCACGGCTTTCATCTCCCTGCCAGTATATCAGATTCCGCACCGCATCCACACGTATTCCGTCAAAATGAAACACTTCAAGCCAGTAATTTGCCGCCGACTGCAAAAATGAACGGACTTCTCCTTTTGCATGGTTAAAATTACAGCTGCCCCACTCATTGTATCCCACATCTGCCGAGGGATATTCATACAGCTTTGTGCCGTCATACTCCGCAAGGGCATAATCATTCACAGCAAAATGCACAGGCACAAAGTCAATAATCACGCCGATTCCACGCTGATGACACCTGTCTGCAAAGTTCATAAGCTGAACTGCATTGCCATACCGGGAAGTGGGCGCAAAAAATCCTGTCGCCTGATAGCCCCACGACTCATCGCATGGATGCTCATTCAAAGGCATGATTTCAATGTAATTATACCCCATTTCCGTCACATAGTCTATTATCTCATCAGCTATTTCGGCATAATTGTACCACTGACAATCCCCATGTTTCGGCTTTTTCCATGAGCCGAGATGAATTTCGTATATATTCAGCGGCTTATCACGGCAGTCAGTACGATTTTCAATCCACCCACTGTCGTTGAAATCGTAGTCCATACAGCGCACTACTGAACAGGTATCAAGGCGCAATTCACAGCCGAATCCATAAGGGTCGCTATGGTCGATATACTTCCCGTTCTTTTTGTATATACGGTACTTGTAGCGCATTTCAGCCTTTGCTTCCGTACAAAAAACCTCGTAAAATCTGCCGTCCTCAACAGGAGCCATTGGAATTTCCTGCCACTCCGAAAAATCACCTATAACAGCCACTTTTTCTGCATTAGGAGCATAAGTACGAAACATAGTACCATTACCGTCAAAATGTGCTCCGAGATATTTATAAGCGTCAAAACATTTTCCGTCATAAAACTCATTTAAATTCATAAAATCACCCCCCTTTGTTAAAAATATAGGATAATTTACGTTCTTTTCAATAAAAATTTATCAAAACTATAAAAAAAACTATTGACTTTCGACTATTAATATACTATAATAATTATAAGGTATTTAGTACAACATTTAATTCTCTCTATCTGTTATACTATACCGCATCAAGTTTGTATAAAATTCAACATAATTAAAAAAATGAGGTGAAAGTATGGATCTCCGAATCACAAAAACAAGAGCCGCTGTAAAAAATGCTTTTCTTGAAATAAGGGCATCAAAACCCCTTGAAAAAATTACTGTAAAAGAACTTTCCGCAGCTGCCAACATCAACAAAGCTACATTCTATCTCCACTACAAAGATATTTACAATCTTTCTGAAATTCTTGAACGTGAAATTATTCATGAATGTCTTTATAACGGTCCTGACCCAAATGATATTTTTGAAAATGTAACCAATTTTATCAATTCACTGTGTGAAAATATCACCGCCAATAAAGATATAATTGAAATTCTTTTTGAAGGTACTCGCAGCAACAGCTTCCCCGAATTATTTATTGAGGAAATGTACAAGCTTATCGAGGAGAATTTCCCTGATTACGAGGCAACAACAGAAGATAAGATGAAAATGACCTTCCTTGTTGAAGGTGCATATCATACTCTGGCTAAATTCTCTGATTTTGGTATTGACAAGGTTCTCGGACTTCTGGCGGAAATGTCTGCCGGTACTATTGCATCTGTTAAGAAATAACATCAAACGCACTCCTTTCGGGGTGCGTTTTTTCTTAATCATAATTCTGCGCTATGCGATAATCTACCGCACCTGTAAACGGGTCATATATTATATCCTCGTTCTCCTTATTCGCTACAAGATACGCTTTCTTGTAAAACAGGGGAATAAAACGATAACTGTGCATTATTATCTGCTCCGCTTCAGAATATTTTTCAACAAGCAATTCTGTTGTACCACAGCCTTTGAATCCCTTGGATACCGCCGATTTCTCCAATGCCTTACGGCACGGCTTACTTTCTTCAAGCGCCTTTATTACAGCACTTCCGCTTTCCGATTCCCCTTTCAGAGGATAAAGCGCTATTGTGTAATCTCCGCTTTCTATACGACTGGAAAATTCCTCTGCCGATACGTCCTCTATGCCGACATAAAATCCGAAAAGCTCCTGCCATTTCTGGGTTATAACATGAAGCTGTGCAGAATCTATCGTTTCGGCATTGACAAGTATCTTCATTTCACCCAATGATGCAAATTCTGCTTCTTTCTTTGCCGCTTCAAGACATTCTTTCGCCTGTTCACCGTCATAAGTGCAGAAAGGCTCGTCCGATATAAGTTCACGGTAACTTCTGCCATGTATGCGCACAGCAGGGGGAATTATTCCGCTTGCAGTCATAATGTCATCATCTAAAGTCTTTTCAATCTCCTCCCTGTCAATGGAAAGCGCAAAGGCTTTTCTCAGATTCATATTATCAAAATATTCATTTTCCTCATTGAATACAAGACCGAGAGTTATAGCCGGGAATCCATGTATCAGGTACTTTTCCTCATTATATCTGCTCTTATTGAGAGTTGTAAAGCACTCTGTTTCCTCTTTTTTGAAGGATTCACGGATGTCCGCTTCATTTTTCTCAATGGCAAAGCTCAGGAACGATGGCATTATATCATAAGTTTCGCTCCAGTTTGCGTCATTTCGCTTCATATATAGTATATTATTGCTGCCATAAGGGTCATAAAACCACTGTCTCACGAAAAATGCGCCGTTTGACATAACTGAACGGTCATCAAGTCCGTATCTTCCCTTGGTGGAATTAAAAAATTCCTCGTTGCAGGGATAAGCCGCAGCTGACGCCATAAGCTGCAAAAATTCCGCATTTGGTGCGTCAATTACTATTGTCAGAGTTTTTTCGTCAATGACATGAATCTCCGCAAAATCAGCAGGTTCAAGTCCGTTCATAACCTCGTATGCTCCCACAATGCAGGAAAAATCCTCACGATAGGGGGATTTCATCTTAGGGTCAAGAACCCTCCTCAGCCCGAAGGCATAGTCGTAAGCTGTTACGGGAAAATACTCCTCCTCCTCGATAACATCATCATCGTTCACATCGAAGAACCAGAAATTGTCATCACGGAGATTAAAAGTATACACCATGCCGTCCTCGGATACACGGTAGCTTTCCGCATTGCAGCATACAACATTGCCAGATTTATCCACACGCATAAGACCGCTGTAAAGATTCTTCACTACCGTATTAGAGGCGGAATCATCTGCAAACTGTGGGTCAAGGCTCTGGGGATTTCCGTTCAGGGACACATCAAACATGTGTCCCGAACCGTCCTCTTTATCATCATTGCCGCAGGAAACAAGTGCTGCGGCACACATAATCATACTCAGTAAAAAAGCTTTTTTCTTCACATCCGTCACCGTTGTCAGCTGATTGTTACAGTTACAATAAATCCGCCTGCATTGCAGCCTGAAACAGTATATTCCTTGTCCTCAGGTACGGGAACTTCTGTTTTTCCCTCCTCCTCGGCTGGAACGTAGTACACGTTGTAAGTATGACCGTTTGCTGTTATTTCAAGGGGATTTTCATTATTATGTCTCTTTACGTCCTCGATATACTCCTCAAAGCAATACTGGTTGAAATTTATATATGAAGCATGGGGAACTCCTACATAACGGTATGTGTATGTTCTGGGATTCTCACCTGTTTTCTCCTGTTTTCCTTCGGGGTATCTCAGAATAAATCCATAGCTGCCTGCATTCTGGCTGAACCACTCATCAGCATCAAAATAGGAATATCCCGAACTGCTGGTGCTGTCCATAAGGAACATATCAAAAGTTCTGCCGGTATGATAATCAGTGTGACCTGCTTCAAATGTTTTGGATTTTCCGCTGCTGTGACGATCGACCTGTTCGTCAAAGGTTCTGAAACCGTCCTGCACGAAAACATTTGTAGTAGTAGAATTCATTGAGGCTGCATAAGCTTCCATAAGAGCGTTGAGCTGGACAATTACTTCCTTATCAAGCTTTGTAACGTAGTCGCCTGCCTGATAGCAGTCGTTTCTGTTGCCGACAATAGTAATAGGCTCAATATCACCTTCGGGGAATGTATACTCATATTCTGCATTTACAAGAACGAGATTTCCCTTATGTACATCCTCTGCACTGAATGATACTGTATTTACAGATTCAACGGCTGTTGTAGTTGTATTTTCAGGCGAACCAACGGGATTTCCTGTTTCCTCCGCCGCTGTGGTAGTCTGTTTATCCTCTTTTACGGCAGTTGTGGTATTTCTGGCAAGCTCAGGCGATGAACCAACGTTTTTCTTGCCTTTCACCGCATTAACGCATGATGATCCAAGCACTGCAATTATAACAACGACAAGAACCATTACAACAATTCTGTCATATCTCACACGATATTTTTTTCGTCCTCTCCTGTTGTCTCCTCTTGACATAATTATTCTCCTTATCTTTTGTCTTTGTTTCTTTTTCTTGCAGTTTTTTACTGCCTTTTAATTATATCACAATTATTACCTTATGTAAAGAGATTTTTAAAATTTCACAAAACCTTTCTGCGATATTCCGTAGGAGTACATCCCATCTGCTGACGGAACTGCCGCATGAAAAAAGATTCCGTTTCATAACCGCATTTTTCCGCAATTACACTGACAGATGTGTTTGTTTCCGTAAGCAGTTTGCAGGCATACGCCATTCGGCTTTTTATTTCGTCCTGTCGATATGTTACACCAAAAGCTTCATGATATATCTTGTGAAAATAAGAACGTCCCACCGCCAGCCGCCTGCACAGTGTATCCACTGATATGCGCTGCTGCGGATTATCATAAATCTCTTTGCGTATTTCTTTTAACTGGGAATATCTCGGTATATCGCAGATTTCCCTTTGCCTGCCTGTACAGGCTTCCTCAAGGGCAATCAGTATAATCCTGATGTACAGCTCACAAACCTCTGCACTGCGTTTTCCTGCGGTCTGATATTGAAAATACAGATTCTTTACATTTGACGATAATATATAATTATCCTCTGTTTCTATAGGCTTATTCATGGGAATATCCAGACCGCCGATATACTGCTTGTCGGCAGATGACGCACGGAACTGCACCATATCATATTTCAGGCTGTTATATCCCGAACCGTGAAAACTTCGGCTCACACCGTCCTGATAAAGTATAACTGTGCCTTTTGGGCAGCTTTTTTTAACAGTATCCACAGAAATAATAACCGGATTTTTGAAAATGTACAGGCAGAAATCCTGCGCAGCAGAGCCTTTTATTTCAACTGACTGAGTTTCAGCTATTTTTATTTTTGTGATTTTCATATTTTCACCTGCAAAAATGAGACAAGAAAAATTCTTGTCTCATTTTGGATTTTATTATTTCAGCTTTACAGCTTCCCTAACCTTAGCAACGATATTATCAGCGCAAAGTCCGAATTCCTTCAGCAGGTCAACTGCAGGGCCTGAATGACCGTATTCATCGTTTACACCAATCTTTACAACGGGAACAGGGCAACACTCTGTAACTGCTTCAGCTACTGCTGAACCAAGTCCGCCGATTATGCTGTGCTCCTCAGCTGTTACAATTACGCCTGTTTCCTTAGCGCACTTGCAGATAAGCTCCTTATCAAGAGGCTTAATTGTGTGGATATTTACAACTCTTGCAGAAATTCCCTCAGCTTCAAGAACCTTTGCAGCCTCTACAGCCTCGTTCACAAGAAGTCCTGTTGCAACGATTGTTACATCGCTTCCGTCCCTGAGCACAACACCCTTGCCAAGCTCAAATTTGTATGTCTCAGCGTCGTTGATTACGGGAACTGCAAGTCTGCCGAAACGCATATAAACAGGGCCTTCAAAATCAAGGGCAGCCTTTACAGCAGCCTTTGCTTCAACGTCATCGCTGGGGTTGATGATTGTCATGCCGGGAATTGTTCTCATAAGAGCAATATCCTCGTTGCACTGGTGTGTAGCACCGTCCTCACCTACGGAAATACCTGCGTGTGTAGCTCCGATTTTTACGTTAAGATGGGGATAGCCAATAGAGTTTCTTACGATTTCATAAGCTCTGCCTGCCGCAAACATTGCAAATGTGCTTGCAAAAGGAATCTTTCCGCAAGCTGCAAGTCCTGCTGCAACACCCATCATATTTGCTTCTGCTATACCGCAGTCAAAGAAACGCTCAGGACAAGCTTTCTTGAATACGCCTGTCTTTGTTGCTGCCGCAAGGTCAGCGTCAAGAACGACTAAATCCTTGTATTCACCTGCAAGATCTCTCAGAGCCTCGCCGTAGCTCTCTCTTGTAGCCTTTTTGATTACATCTGCCATAGTCTTAGTCCTCCAATTCCTTTAACTGTGCGTTAAGCTCTGCCATTGCCTGATCGTACTGTTCCTTGTTGGGAGCTGTACCATGCCAGCCTACCTGATTTTCCATAAAGGATACGCCCTTGCCCTTTGTGGATTTCTGGATAATTGCCACAGGCTTGCCTGTTACTGTTTCAGCCTCAGCAAATGCTGCGTCAATGCTGTCGAAATCATGGGCATCCATAGTAATTACGTGCCAACCGAATGCTGCAAATTTATCTGTGATAGGCTCAGGTGAACAAACCTCTGTGATAGGTCCGTCAATCTGGAGTCCGTTATTATCTACAATAGCAACAAGATTATCAAGCTTGTAGTGAGCCGCAAACATAGCAGCCTCCCACACCTGACCTTCTTCAATTTCACCGTCGCCTAAAATTGTGTATACCTTATAGGATTTATTATCAAGCTTTGCAGCCAGAGCCATACCTGCTGCTGCGGAGATTCCCTGTCCAAGTGAACCGCTGGACATATCAACTCCGGGAATGTGAATACAGGGATGTCCCTGAAGCATTGCACCGATATGACGGAGAGATTTCAGTTCATCTTCTGCAAAATATCCCTTCTGTGCAAGTACAGAATAGAGTGCAGGTGCAGTATGTCCCTTTGAAAGAACAAGTCTGTCTCTGTCAGCATTTTCAGCGTCAGCAGGATTCACATTCATCTTGTTAAAATAGAGATATGTGAGTGTATCGCTGATTGAAAGAGAACCGCCGGGATGTCCTGATTTAGCGTTATAAGTTCCCTCAATAACGCCCATTCTCACCTTGCAGGCTGTTTTCTGCAAATCCTTTTTGATTGTAACGTCCATAAATAACCTCCATTAAAATATTTTCATATTAAAATTATATCACTTGAATATCGTTATGTCAATGCAATACCTGACTTTACACTATTCGGATATTGCTGTATTTTTTCTCATTCGTCATTGTCACGCAGATTCAGTATGTACTCAATGAATTCAGCTACTGCGCCCTCATCGTTAGTACGTTCAAGAACAATATCAGCCGCCTTTTTCACGGAATCCTCTGCATTGGCAGGACAAGCGCCTATATCCGCCGCCTTTATCATTTCAATATCATTGTTGAAATCGCCTATAGCGGCAAATGTCAGTCCCTCCATGCCCTCAAGTCTGCGGTATTCCTCAAGAGCTGAGCCCTTGCTGATACCCTTTGGCAGCATTTCAAAAAATATGTCCGAGGATTTCACAAAATCCGCTTTTTTATCGTATCCCAGATACTTCACGAGAAGTTCAAGATTCATTATCTCCTCAGGGGCAATGGTAAACAGCACTTTCAGCCAGCTACTGCGTGGAATTTCGGAAAGCGTGGCAAATTTCGGCGATATACCGCAGATTCTCGTATGATACTGCATATATTCAGTATTGCTGAAAACATAAGTATTTTCCGTTGTCAGAACCTCGCCGCCCAGATCAGGCATGAGCCGCAGCAGTTCTCCTGCCATTTCTCTTGCTTCTTCGGGCAAAGGTGAAGTATAGAGAAGTTTTTCCTCATTCCAGTCGTAAATTCCGCCGCCGTTGTACATTATCACAGGATATTTCAGGTCAATCATTTTCCTGTACTGCTCAAAGGACTGAATTGTCCGCCCTGTAGCTACAGTGAATTTTCCGCCAAGAGCCATAAATTTTTCAATTGCAGCCATGTCAGTGCCGCTTATCTGCTTTTTGGAATTAAGGAGAGTTCCGTCCATATCGCTTAAAATTATAACTTTTTCTGCGTTCAAAACAGACCTCCTACTGCTTTTCAAGCTTATTTATAATACTTTTAAAATAATCGGGCAAATCGCTGACAAACTCCATATACTCACCTGTAGTCGGGTGAATAAACCCGATTTTACGAGCATGAAGGCACTGCCCTTCAATGCCTTTGTATGGTTTGCCGTAAACATCATCTCCCAGCACAGGATTGCCGATATATGCCATGTGCACACGTATCTGATGTGTACGTCCCGTTTCAAGGCGGCATACCACATGAGCATATCCGCCGTACTGCTTTACAAGGCTGTAATGAGTTATGGCGTTACGTGAATTTTCCGTTGTAACGCACATTTTCTTGCGGTCTGTCTTATGTCGCCCTATGGGAGCGTCAACAGTTCCCGATTCCTGTTTAAGGCATCCGCTTACAACCGCTTCATATTCACGGGTAAAGCTATGAACTTTAATCTGTTCTGCAAGGTGCAGATGTGACTTGTCGTTCTTCGCAACTATCAGAAGTCCGCTTGTATTCTTATCAATTCGGTGCACGATTCCGGGACGGATTACGCCATTTATTCCCGAAAGACTGTCACCGCAGTGAAACAGCAAAGCATTTACAAGTGTACCGTGATAATTTCCATGTGCAGGGTGAACTACCATGCCCTTGGGTTTATTCACCACAAGCAGGTCATCGTCCTCATAAACTATATCTATAGGGATATTCTCAGGAACAGCGTCCATTGGTTCAGCGTCGGGAATTTCAACCTCTATAGTTTCATTCCCTTTGATTTTATAGTTCTTGCTGACCGCTTTTCCGTCGGCAGTTACGCCGTTTCCTGCGATAATTCCCTGAACAGCGGAACGTGTAAGGGATTCCGCCATATCAGAGATATACTTGTCAATACGTTTTCCCATATCGTCCATTGTGCACTGAAAGGTCAGCTGTTCACTCATTTTCTACAGCCTCCGCAGCGGATTTCTCCGCCTTTTTATTTGCCATATCCTTTTTTATTTCAAGAAGCAGATAAACAACCATCATACCCTCGGCAACTGTTATGAATATATCCGCCACATTGAACACGGCAAATTTGAAAAGCTGAATATCGAACATATCAACTACAAAGCCATAGCGGATTCTGTCAATAAGATTGCCGATTCCTCCTGCAACGAACAACGCACATATCGTACTAATAAACTTTGATTTTTTAACTGTGCGGAACATAACAACCGCCGCCACAAGTATTAGTATTGATGTCAGACCAATGAGAAACCATCGCTGTCCAGCCATGCTTCCGAATATTGCACCTCTGTTTTCAAGATATGTCAGGTCAAGGATTTCAAAATCACCGATACGAAGAAAATCCATATTCCCTACGGGTTTGAGGCTCTCAACCGCCCAGTGCTTCACAAGCTGGTCTGCGCCGATAAAAACAATAATTGCCGCAATAAGCAGAATAATCATTTTTTTTCCTTTCGCAAATATTGCCTGCCGCATAGTGGCAGCAGGCAATAAATCATGTATTATAATTCAATAGCAACAGCACATCTCTTGCAGAGTGTGGGATGATTGCAGTCTGTGCCTACTGTTGTAGAGTAGCACCAGCATCTCTCGCACTTGCCGCCGTCTGCTGTCTCAATTACAAATGTTGTCTCGCCCTCAGCCTTTTCAACAGCAATGTCGGAAACAATGAGAATTTCCTTCAGCTGCTCTGCAAGCTCAGCATAACGGTCATAATCAGCGTCAGCCTTGATGATAACCTTTGCTTCAAGGGATTTACCGATTGTCTTTGCATTACGAGCTTCTTCAAGAGCCTTGTTTGCAGCCTCACGTGTATTGTAGATGAAGTTCCACTTTTCAACGAATTTATCGCTGTACTCAATATCAGACTTTTCAGGCATATCATTGAGGAATACGCTCTGTGTATCGTCCTCTGAACCGTGGGGCATAAACTGCCAAATTTCCTCTGCTGTATAGGAGATAATAGGAGCTGCAAGGCGTGTCAGGGCGCTGAGTATGCGGTACATAACTGTCTGTGCTGCACGGCGGAGCTCAGAATTTTCCTTCTCGCAGTAGAGTCTGTCCTTGATGATGTCAAGGTAGAAATTTGACATATCAACAACGCAGAAATTGTGAATTGCATGGAATGCAATATGGAAATCGTACTTTTCATAGCCGTCTCTTACTGTATCAATGAGAGCGTCAAGCTTCATCATTGCCCACTTGTCAAGCTCTGTCAGCTTGTCATTGGATACGCAGTCAGTATCAGGCTTGAATCCCTCGCCGTTTCCGAGATTTCCAAGAATATATCTTGCAGTATTTCTGATTTTCTTGTAAGCGTCGGAAAGCTGTCCGAGGATAGTCTTTGAAAGTCTTATATCGCTGTGGTAGTCGGAGGATGCAACCCAGAGACGGAGAATATCCGCACCGTACTGGTCAGTAATCTCCTTGGGGTCAATACCGTTTCCGAGGGATTTATGCATAACCTTGCCCTCGCCGTCAACTACCCAGCCGTGGGTACAAACAGCCTTATAAGGAGCTGTTCCCTTGTATACTACAGATGTAAGAAGTGCAGACTGGAACCAGCCTCTGTACTGGTCAGCACCCTCAAGATAGAGGTCAGCAGGCCAATTCAGGCTGTCGAAATCGTCCATAACAGCAGTATGTGAAACGCCGCTGTCAAACCATACATCCATGATGTCATATTCCTTTGTAAATTCGCCGCAGCCGCACTCACACTTGACGGAAGCGGGAATAAACTCGCTTGCTTCCTTTACCCACCATGCGTCAGAACCCTCAGCACGGAAAAGGTCAGCAATTGCCTTTATAGTCTCATCAGTATAGATGGGCTTGCCGCAGTCCTTACAGTAGATTACAGGGATAGGCACACCCCATGTTCTCTGACGGCTGATACACCAGTCACTTCTGTCACGTACCATTCCCTTGATACGCTCCTCGCCCCATTCGGGAATCCACTGAACTTCCTCGATAGCCTTGACAGCCTCATCCTTGAAGCCGTTTACAGAGCAGAACCACTGTTCTGTAGCACGGTAGATAATGGGATTGTGGCATCTCCAGCAGTGGGGATACTGGTGAACGATTTTCTGTGTAGCAAGCATAGCGTTAAGCTCAACAAGCTTTGCAGCAATAGCCTTATTTGCGGTATCAGTATCCATACCCTCAAATTCGCCGGCTTCTGCTGTCTGCTTACCCTTTGCGTCAACGCATACAATAATACCGATGTCGTCGTACTTCTTGCATACCTCAAAGTCCTCAACACCGTAGCCGGGAGCTGTATGAACGCAGCCTGTGCCGCTTTCAAGTGTAACATGGTCGCCTACGATAATAGGTGAGGGACGGTCGTAGAGGGGATGCTTTGTTTTCATACCCTCCAGCTCAGCGCCTGTGAAGATATGTTCTGTGGTATACTCTGTAATACCGGCAGTTTCCATTGTAGTCTTTACAAGCTCCTCAGCCATAACGTAGTACTCGCCGTTTGCATTTACGAGAGTATAGTTATACTCAGGACCGAGACAGATCGCAAGGTTGCCGGGGATTGTCCATGTAGTTGTTGTCCAGATAACGAAATATATCTTTGAAAGGTCAAGTCCGAGATTTGTGAAAATGCCCTTATCATCGGTAACATTGAACTTGACATAGATAGAATAGCAGGGATCGTTTGAATACTCAATCTCAGCTTCAGCAAGGGCTGTATTACAGTCAGGACACCAGTAAACGGGCTTCAGACCTTTATACATATATCCCTTCTTTGCCATTTCACCGAATACCTCAACCTGTCTTGCCTCATATTCAGGACGGAGAGTGAGGTAGGGATATTCATAATCACCCAGTGTACCCATTCTCTTGAAGCCCTTCATCTGCTTTTCAACCTGAGTCATAGCGTAGTCATGGCAGTGTTTTCTCAGCTCAACAGGGGGAATTGCACCGTTTTCAACTCCGATTTCCTTCATAGCCTTCAGCTCGATAGGAAGACCGTGAGTATCCCAGCCGGGAACAAAGGGAGCACGGAAACCGGTCATGTTCTTATACTTCACAATGAAATCCTTGAGGGATTTATTGAGGGCATGACCGAGGTGAATCTCACCGTTTGCGTAGGGAGGGCCGTCATGAAGAATGAAGTCGGGCTTTCCCTCGTTCTTTTCGATTATCTTGTAATAGAGTCTTTCATTCTCCCATTTTTCAAGGGTTTCAGGCTCTCTCTTGGGCAGATTTCCACGCATGGGGAAATCTGTTTTCGGTAAATTAAGAGTTGTATTATAATCCTGTGCCATTTATCTCACCGATCACCGCTTTGCGATGATCCTCCTTTCGGTTAAATTATTCCTCGTTTTCAGCGGCAACAGCTGCTGCAATTTCCTCAGCTGTCTCTGTTTCAAATTCCTCGTCAAAAGCGTCGGGCATTGTGGAAATCATTTCAAGATGAGTCTTGTACATATCGAAAAGGCTCTTTTTGAACTCTGCAACCTGACGGCGAGCCTCTGTAAGGCTATCCTTTTCCTTTGCGATTTCCTGTCTGTTCTTTTCCATAGCCTCAGCGTGCTGACGTACAGCCTCATCCTCCAGCTCAGCAGCCTTAGCCTGAGCAGCGGAGAGAATTTCCTCAGCCTTTGCATTAGCCTCGTTTATAACGAGATGTCCCTGTTTCTGAGCACCGAGGAGAGCGTCCTTGAGAGCGTCCTCGTCCTTCATGTACTCTCTTACCTTATCAGCGAGAATCTGGATTTTATTATTAGCTTCCTGACGCTCACGCTCCATCTCGTCAAGCTCAGCCTCCAGCTGGGAGAGAAATTCGTCAATTTCCTCCTGCTTGTAGCCGAAAGCAGCTTTTTCAAATCTTTTATTTCTTACGTCTTTTGAAGTAATCATACTATTCACCTCTAAATATATTTTTTCAGAATTATGTGTATACGACCTTTTTTAGTTGTGCCGTTTATACCTGAAAGAATGAATCTGCCGCAGCCCCTGATTGAAAGTATGTCCCCTTCTTTCAGCTCAGCTGATACAGAGCTTACGGGAAGATGATTTACTTCTGTTTTTTCAGAACGTATAAGGGCAGCTGCTTTTTCACGGCTTATTTTTGCAGCGGCAGCAACAATGCAGTCAAGCCGCAGTGACGCTGCTGTACAGCTTGTTTCCCTGAACTCCTCAGTTTCAGCGAGAGTGAGCTCAAAGGGACGGCTGTCGGTTATTTTAACGCCTGTTCTGCCGATTTTTGATATGCTCATGGTAATATCCCTTGCGGCTGTTTCATTGACTGCCGCCTGAGCCATACCATCTTTTATTACAATATCGCCTATGGTATCACGTTTCAGTTTCAGCGCCATGAAAGAACCGAGAAAATCCCGATGACTGAGCCTGTCCTCATTTCGGAATGTGAAAGTAAGGCACACAATCGGCAGTTCCTCCGTTATATATTCAGCGGAATAGTCGTGATAAAAGGCAAGGATTCTTCTTCTGGCATCGGAGAATCCTCCGAAAAAGCCGTACTGCAAATCTCCTGCGTTATATCTGCACCACTGTTCAGCTTCGGCACACTGTCTTTCATCGAAAAAACGTGAAAAAACGCTGCATCCATCTCTGCGGCAGCGTTCTGCCATATCGGCAAGGCGAGGAGCAAAAAGGGCGTCTGATGAATTATTCATCAGATAAATACGCCGTTATTTTCAAGCTCTCCTACGAGGTCCTCACCGATAAATCCTACGTTGTAGGGAGTGATGATGTAGGTAAGGTTAGCAACGGGTTTAAGGCTTCCGCCGTTTGCATAAGCAACACCGCCGAGGAAGTCAATAATTCTTCTCTTGTTATCGGGAGAAGCTGTTTCAAGGTTGAGGACAACAGTTTTCTTTGCGATAAGGTGATCTGCAATCTGCTTTGCATCTGTAAATGCAGAGGGCTTTACGAGAACAACCTGAAGCTGAGCTGTAGCCTGAATATTAACAACCTTGTTTCTTCTGTTGATTTCTGCCATAGCTTCCTCTCTTTCCTGAGCAGTTGTGCCGTAGGAGGAAGATGATGAAGAAGATGAAGAAGATGTTGAAGATGAAGAACTTCTTGAAGAAGATGTTCTTTCAGGTCTTGCTTCTTCCTCATAAGCAGGGCTTTCGTTCAGCTCGTCCTCCTCATCGGCTGAGAAAAAGAAGAAATCCTTTGCTAAATCGAATAATTTCATAGTTATACTCCATTCTCCGCATGACCATTTTTGACTTTGCGGATTCATGCGGACAATCCGTAAAGCATATATTACGCATAACAGCGGTATATTCCGAATCAGGTGCGGCTGTAGTCCCTGCTGCCGAAAATGCCCGTACCTACCCTGACGATAGTTGAGCCGTACTTCACAGCGGTGACGTAGTCGTGAGTCATACCCATTGAAAGTATGTCCATTTCTGCGCCGTACTTATTCTTCATATTATTGAACAGCTCTGACATTCTGCCGAAGTAGATGTCGCTGTCCACGGGGGGAGGAATCGTCATAAGTCCCTTTACCCGTATATTTTCCAGAGATTCAAGCTGTCCGAGAAGCTCACCCAGCTGTGTCGGGAGAACTCCGCTTTTGCTGTCCTCTCCGCCTATATTCACCTCACAAAGCACATCCATAACCTTATTATGGACAGCGGCGAGACGATTTATTTCCTGTGCCAGCTTTAAACTGTCAACAGATTGTATCATATCAACATCATTGATGATATACTTTACTTTATTGGTCTGCAAATGACCTATGAAATGAACCTGCGGTGAAAGGGTTTTATACTCATCAAGAGCATAGCTGTCCTTTTTGGACATGAACTCCTGCACACGGTTTTCACCGAGAATCCGCACACCGCTTTCAAAAACGGCATTGACTCTTTCAGGCGGAACAGTTTTCGTAACCGCCATAAGCTCCACGTCATTTTCTCTGCCGCATTTACAGCAGGCATCAGAGATATTTTCCGTAATTATTCTGATATTTTCCCTGATATTATTCATTGAGCTTATCACCTTCGGTTTCCATCATAATATCGTCATAGAGAGCGAGATAGGACGGATCATTTTCGTACACTTTCGAGAGGACATAGTCCGTACCCTCATAGATAACATCTATTTTCTTGAACATAGCCTGTTCGCCCTTCATGATGTAAACGCCCTTTGTATTGACGGTTGCAGTACCTGTACTTCCATCGGCGGAAGTGACTTCCTGTTCCACATCATCGAAACGGATAGCTTCTCTGGGAACTTTCAATCCTCTGTATTCGCCCTTTACAAGTTCGCAGCGCACAACACGGTGACCGACCATATTCTCATCGAAACGGCTGCATTCCAGTATAATTATAGTTCTTGAAGGATTCCCCTCGTCACGGAGATCTACAATTTTTCCGTCAAATTTCTCAGCAGAGGAACTGAATCGGAGATAAATCGTATCACCAATAGAATACAGCTTTCGGCTATTGTCGATTACACCGGCAAGATACCAGCTGTAGCCTTCTATCATTTTTCCGGCAATGGAGGGTTCTTCGCTCTTTCTGTCGGTAATGCTTCTGAGCTGTTCCACAGTGAGCTTGTCCAGATTATCAGGAGTAAGCTCCGATTCATAGCCGTCACAGTAGCTGACAAAATAAGCCGATTCCTGCGCCTTTATTGTTTCCACCGGAGCAGCAGCGGCAGCTTTAAGCTCTGCCAACCGTGCATTGATGTCGACTATCTGCTGCTGGAATCCCGAAACCTGCTGAGTAATTATCTGGTATGTACTCATGCCTACCACAAGATTTTCCATTTCATGGCGTACTGTGGCATAATCCTTCATGTCTCTGCTGTAAAGAAGTGTACGGTAGCTTTCGCTGATGCTGACAGAAAGGAGCGTCGGCTGAGCCGATTCAAGAGTACCGGGATTCTGTATTTTTTCAAGAATATCCAGCTCCCGTTCAAGCTGAGCTATTTCACGGTTGCGGGTTATCTGTTCATCATTTGGATAGACATCGGCAATGATAACGCCTTTTCCGACCTTGCCGCCGTCTACCACCTTATAGCTGAGGACGCCTTTTCCGCTGTAGGTCACAGGTTTTTCCTTGCGTATAAAAACGCCCTGTATCTCCTCGGAAAAAATGGCATCGGAAAGCAGGGCAGTCTCCGTTGCAATCTCCTTATTCTGGAAATTATACATAATGCTTATAAACACCACAAAGAGGAGTATAAGTACCAGATTCCGCAGAAACTTGACGATTGCGCTGTTTTCCGATCTGCCGTCCCCTGACTTGTTTGACTGCATTATATCACCGCTTATTCGGATTTTTCAGCCGTATCAAGAATTGAAACGGACTTGGAGGGAATAATCGTTGAAATTGCGTGCTTGTACACAAGCTGCTGTTTGCCGTCACAGTCGAAAATAGCGACATAGTTGTCAAAACCTCTTACGAGTCCCTTGAACTGAAATCCATTTGTAAGGATTATTGTAACAGCGATTTTTCCCTTACGGCACTGGTTGAGGAAAACGTCCTGTAAATTGATTGCCTTATTCATTATACATTCTCCATTCTTTATACCCTGTTCACCTGAGAGTTTTAATCTCTTGTATATATCCGAACAGGTCATTTTGTTCTACAGATGCACTTGGATAAAAGTACACACAATACATTATATCATATTATTCCGTATTTTGCTATAGATTTTTTACATTTTTCTAAAATTTCACATTTCTCACTAAAATCATCTATCATAAGCCACTCAATACTGTCATTTCTTCTAAACCATGTCAGTTGCCGCTTGGCATATCGCCGTGTTTCCTGCTTTATTTTATCAATACATTCAACTAAAGACGCTTTATTTTCAAAATAAGGGATAAGCTCCTTGTAGCCTATGGCATTTGCCGCTGTTTTCATAGGCGATGACTGCCATAGCTGTCTTGCTTCCTCCACAAGGCCGTTTTCAACCATTTCATCAACTCTGCGGTTGATTCTGTCGTAAAGCACTCCACGGTCAACGGCATTAAGTCCGATTATTACAGAATCATAAGGACTTTCCACACGGCGGCTCTCCTCTTTCAGCTCGCTGAATTTCCTGCCTGTTTCGTGAATAACCTCCAGCGCACGAACAACACGCACAAGATTATTTATATGAATCTGCTCTGCCGCTTCAGGGTCAGCATCAACCAGCCTTTTATAAAGAGCCTCTTTGCCGTTTTTTTCGGCATAATCATAAAGACTGCGGCGGTATTCTTCATCTCCCTTTGACTCCGAAAAAGTGATATTATTCAGCAGGGAATCAATATACAGCCCTGTTCCGCCCACAATTATTGGGAATTTCCCACGGCTGAGAATATCCCTTATCTTTTCATGGGCAAGGACTACATAATCCGCCGCGCTGAATGTCACATCACGATCAAGAAAATCCATGAGATGATGAGGAATCCCCTTTTTTTCCTCCTCCGAAGGCTTGGCGGAGGCTATATCCATGCCCTTGTAAATCTGCATGGAGTCGGCAGATATAATCTCACCGTCAAGAAGCCGTGCAAGCTCTACTCCAAGCCATGTTTTTCCGCTTGCTGTAGGGCCGCATACAGCAAGAACTTTTGGTTTATTTTGCATCATAATATCCCTCCTTTTCTGAAATATGAGCCGTTAGTTGACGTCTGATAGCGAGCGGATAATATCCGCCCCTACACCGAATAACGGCATATATTCGGCACAGACTGCCAAAGGCAGCCCCTACACAATTAATTCATTCCACTATCAGCTAACGGCTATAGGCTTTATAATTACGCATTACGCATTACGAATTACGCATTGAATTACGTCCTCTTGAACTGGTGGTCAATATTCGCCTTTGTCATTGTGAACATAACAGGTCTGCCATGGGGACAATGCCTGATTTTTTCATCGGCAAAAACCTGCTCTGCAAGAGATTTCATTTCCTCAGGAGTGCTTTTGTCGTTGGCTTTTATGGCAGCCTTGCAAGCCATATTGTGAAGCACATCGTCAAGATAAGATGACTGGGGATTCAGCTTATGACTGCGGAGATTTTCCGCAACCTCGCATATCATTTCTTCAGCGTCACATTCCATGAGAAATGTGGGAATCGCAGTGGCTGTTATGTAAGGCTTTTCGCTGAAATCAAAGACAAAGCCCATATCTTCAAGCAGCTCCGTATTATTTTCCAGAGCGTCTATTTCCTCCGCAGTAAGCAGCAGCTTGATTCCAACGAGCAGGCGCTGACTGTACTGACGGCAATTTCTGCTTTTAAGGCGCTCAAAAATTATACGTTCATGGGCAGCGTGCTTGTCAATCATAACAAGCTTACCCTCTGTTTCTACAATAACATAAAGACCGAAAGCCTCGCCAATTACTTTTATTTCGGGCAGCGCAGGCTTTTCCTGCTCCTGCACAACAGGCTGGGGCTCAGGTTCTTTCTTCTTCTCAAATGCCTTTATATCAAGATACTGAAAGCCTTCCTCCGCCGCTTCTGCTGCTGAACGGGCAGCTTCAAAATCCAGCTTTGATAAATCTCGTCGTGGCGGTGTTTCAGGTTTGTCCTCTTTGATTACAACGTATTCCGATTTCTCAGGCGGCTTCTTGTCAAACTCAGCCCATCCCGATGAAACATGAGGAGTCGGCGCAGGTGTCACAGCAGGATTTCCCCTGAATTCAGGTTCAGCTTCCTTTTTGGCTATATCTTCAATGGGAGTGAACATAATCTCCTGCTGGACAACAGGTTCAGGCTCTTCCGGCTTCATCCAGTCACGCTGCTGCTTCGTCTGGAATTCATAAATCAGACCGCCATTTGCAAAGGCATTCTTTACAGCGAAATATATGGCATTTGTAACCTGCTTTTCGTTGATAAAACGCACTTCCGCCTTTGTGGGGTGAATATTAACGTCCATCAGCGACGGGTGCATATCTATCATAAGTACACAGGCAGGGAATTTTCCCGTCATAATCATATTTTCATAAGCATTTTCAAGTGCTGCTGAACACAGCTTTGACCTGACATATCTGCCGTTGACGAAAAAATTCTGGAATGAACGGTTGAATTTCGCATACAAAGGCTTTATGGTATATCCGCTTACTTTTATACCGTTTTCCTCGTAATCAACAGGCAGCATATCACGGGCAAAATCCTTGCCGAATACAGCATATACAGCAGAATACAGCTCGCCGTCACCGCTGGAGTTGAACTCTACACGATTGTCACGCACCATTTTTATTGCTATATCAGGATGGGACAGGGCAATTTTCCGCACTATGCTGCTTACGGCATTGGCTTCGGTAACATCCTTTTTCATGAACTTGGCACGGGCTGGAACATTATAGAAAATATCACGGATAATCACAGTTGTACCTTCGGGACATCCGCTTTTTTCATGGCACATTTCCACGCTGCCCTCGATTGTATAGCGTGTGCCGAAATCCTCTGTCTCCTGCTTTGTCATGATTTCCACCTTTGAAACGGCACATATTGACGCAAGAGCTTCTCCTCTGAATCCAAGGGTAAAAATGTTGTCTAAATCGTCCTTTGATACTATTTTGCTTGTGGCATGACGAAGAAAGGCTTTAGGAACATCATCAAAGGCAATTCCACAGCCGTCGTCGGTAACACGCATATAGGTCGTACCGCCGTTTTTTATCTCAACGGTGATATGCCTTGCTCCCGAATCTATTGAATTTTCCACAAGCTCCTTTATAACCGAGGAGGGACGTTCAATAACCTC
>JAFXAJ010000062.1 GCA_017517145.1 Ruminococcus sp. | reverse complement strand
TTCGCCAACTTCCTTAGCAAGCTTATTGAACTTGTTAATGAGCCACTTATCCTCTGTTTCAAGGTCAGCAGGAAGTCCTGTGAACTCAAAATCATCGGGAAGATTCATCATAATGAAACGTGAAGCGTTCCAAAGCTTATTAGCGAAGTTACGTGCTGCCTTAACCTTATCGTCGATATAACGCATATCGTTTCCGGGTGAGTTACCTGTAGCAAGCATAAAGCGGAGAGCGTCTGCGCCATACTCGTTGATAACTTCAAGGGGATCGATACCGTTGCCAAGGGATTTGGACATTTTGCGTCCCTGTGCGTCACGTACAAGACCGTGAATGAGAACTGTATCAAAAGGAACTTTACCCATATTCTCCAGACCGCTGAACATCATTCTGATTACCCAGAAGAAAATTATGTCATAGCCTGTAACAAGTGTATTTGTGGGGTAGAAGTAGTTCAGATCCTCTGTATTCTCAGGCCAGCCAAGTGTTGAGAAAGGCCAGAGAGCAGAGCTGAACCATGTATCCAGAGTATCGGGATCCTGTCTCATAGGCTTGCCGCACTTAGGACATACTGCACTGTCCTCCTTTGTTACTACCATTTCGCCGCAGCAATCGCAGTAGAATGCAGGAATCTGATGTCCCCACCATATCTGACGGGAGATACACCAGTCACGGATATTGTCAAGCCAATGGAAATAAATCTTGTCAAATCTCTCAGGAACAAACTTTGTATCGCCATTCTTTACAGCGTCAATTGCAGGCTGCGCAAGGGGTTTCATCTTAACAAACCACTGTGTTGAAACCTTAGGCTCAACTGTTGTACCGCAACGGTAGCAAGTACCTACATTATGGCTGTAATCCTCGATTTTAACCAATGCACCCTCAGCTTCAAGGTCAGCTACGATAGCCTTTCTTGCCTCAAATCTGTCCATACCTGCATACTTGGGATAATCCTCAACAATTGTAGCATCGTCGTTCATTACGTTGATTACAGGGAGATTGTGACGGAGACCTACCTCAAAGTCGTTAGGGTCATGGGCAGGTGTAATCTTTACTACGCCTGTTCCGAAATCCATTTCAACGTAATCATCGGCAACAATGGGAATTTCACGGTGAACGATAGGGAGAATAACTGTCTTGCCTACCAAATCCTTGTAACGCTCATCATTGGGGTTTACAGCTACAGCTGTATCGCCCAGAAGTGTTTCAGGACGGGTTGTAGCAAGTTCAAGATAGCCGTCTGCGTCCTTTATCTTATAGCGGAGATGCCAGAAATGGCCTGCCTGATCCTCATAAGTAACCTCAGCGTCAGAAAGAGATGTCTTACATTTTGGACACCAGTTGATTATACGCTCACCACGATAAATAAGTCCTTTCTCGTAATACTTTACGAAAACTTCCTTAACTGCCTTTGAACAGCCCTCGTCCATTGTGAAACGCTCTCTTGACCAGTCACATGATGAACCAAGCTTTTTCAGCTGCTCGCAAATTCTGCCGCCGTACTGCTTTTTCCATTCCCATGCACGCTCCATAAAGCCGTCACGTCCAAGGTCTTCCTTTGTAACGCCTTCTTTGCGCATAGCCTCAACGATTTTAGCTTCTGTAGCAATTGCGGCATGGTCTGTACCGGGGAGCCAAAGTGCGGAATAGCCGCTCATACGCTTCCAGCGAATGAGAATATCCTGCAATGTTTCATCAAGAGCGTGTCCCATGTGGAGCTGTCCTGTGATGTTCGGAGGTGGAATTACGATTGTATAGGGTGTTTTCTTAGGGTCAACCTCTGCACGGAAACATCCCTTGTCATTCCATGCGGTGTAAATTCTGTCCTCAAAATCCTTGGGATTGTAGGACTTTGCAAGTTCCTTTGCCATTTTAAATTTCTCCTTTTATAATAATATTTATTTTCAATTTATTTAAAACTTATGTAAGGTCTGATTCTGAGGGAATATATTTAATCTTTCCAACCTTTTCAGCACCGTTTTCATAAGCTTCTATCATATTATCAATACCATATATAACAATACCGTTTATTTTAACGCTGAGATTTTCAGTAAGCTCATAAAACTTATTATCGAATTTTCGGCTGTCTCTCAATGTTTTTGCAATACTGAGAAATTCACCTGTTTCAACAGAATGTCTTTGGTGTTTTTTTATACGTTCAACAAGCTTTTTAAAATTACTATATATCTCATGTGCTTCACCCCAGTTTTCCTCATTGATGATATGTAAATTATCTGCACTTTTTACATCGTTTGTAATATTAGACTGTATTTCCAATTCTTTAACACCCTCAATGATTTCATCTAAAAATGTGTCTTCATAAGTACCATGTTCATTAAATAATGCACTAAAGTCAAATCTACCCTTATAACTTTCTGCCATAAACTCACCAACCTCCCAACCTCAGCTTAACAAAAAACGCCCCGAACCGTAAAATAGGTTCAGGGCGAACAATGTCCGTGTTACCACCTGATTTCAGAGCAAACGCTCTGCACTCTGCGAAGTCTTACAACTTCTTTCCCTGTAACGTGAGAAACACGTTATGGACTACACAGCCTGTACGCTTTCGCCCATAAAGCTCCGAAGCTACTTCGGTATATCCCTTACTGCTGTCTCACACCGCCCGACAGCTCTCTGAAAGCGGAAATACACCTACTCCTCTTCATCTCAGCCTTTCTAATATAATGCTATTATACAGTATATTTTTCGATTTGTCAAGTATTAATTCTGATGTCCGCCCTTTGCTCTGTATTGCAGCGGAGACATACAACTGTATTTCTTAAAATAGCGTGAAAAGTGTTCCGATGAATTATACCCGCACATTTCTGCTATTTCGTTGACAGGTTTATCAGTTGTTGAAAGCAGCGTCTGGGCATATTCCATACGACTTGCAAACACATCTTTCATGTACGAAGTACCAAATAAATCGTTATATATTTTATTTAAGTATCCCACAGATAAATTAAGTTCCTTGGCTATCTGAGGCGACGATCTTTCAACACCGGGATTTTCGTAAATTTCTTTTCTTAACTGCCTTAATTCAGTCTCATAAGGTATCTTTTTGTTTGACTTATACTCCTTGCCTACTCCGCCAATGTAAACCAGCATAGTCATAAGCAGATTATGCTGTACCTTTTTCTTGTCGAGATTTTCGTTATCAAATAATTTACAAGCACACTTGACAAGCAGTTCAAGAGTGTCATCGTCTTTCAGATGAACAGGTATATTAAAAGGTATACCCATTTCCTCCATTTCTATTCTTTCTTCCCTTGTAAGCTGAAAACGAATCCAGTCATCCATGTAATCTTCCCCTGCCGCATACAGGCAATGGGAAACTGCTGAATCAATAAGAACTACCGTATTCGGCTCTATATCATAGCTTACACCTGCTACAATTATTCTCGCTTTGCTTTGTATCAGCA
>JAFXAJ010000061.1 GCA_017517145.1 Ruminococcus sp. | reverse complement strand
CTTAGCTTCTTCGGGGATAGGAGCTGCACCGTGAGCAACGCCCTGTGCGATAGGGCACATTGTTTCAACTTCGTGAGAATAAATCATTTTTATTACTCCTTTCGGGAATTTACCATTGACGGCGGCAGATTCAGCCTGCATCATCAACGCAATATCGGAACGGCATAAGAACTTGTCCGCAGCCATCCCATATACAAATACATTATACTACATTTTGATAATTTAATCAAGGGCTTTTGACAAAAGAATATCAATTTAATGTTAGTTGATACTAATAATCAGAATCCCAGTTCTTCTCCTACGAGAATTACCTTGATTCTGTTCTTATGTCTCTGCTGTGCAGATATGAGATAGTTGCAGCAGATTCTTCCGTCACCTTTGCAGCCGTCAGACATCTCACGGTCAGCCTTGCCAAGAGATATACACTCGCCTGTTTCAGCGCAGGGAGTCTTGCAGTCGAGGCGAATACAGTTAGGCGGAGCTGCTTCTGTCTTTACACGAATTTCAGCCTGCTCCAGATTACGTACAATCTTGTTATAGCCCGCAATGATAATTACCGACTTCGGACCGAAAGCAATAGCGGCTATTCTGTTGCTGTTGCCGTCAACGTTATACAGCACACCGTCCTCTGTTACAGCATTTGTGCTTGATATGTACACATCGGCAAAAAAAGCCTTTCTGTAAAGTTCAGGAATTTCTTCGGGATCAACCTTTGTACGGTCAAGATATGTATATTCCTCCGACTGAATCAGTTCTTTAATGCCGCACTCCGCCATAGATACCGTACCGCCGTGAGTAATAACATCGCCTTTTTTCAACAGACCTTTAACAATATCCTTTACATCTGCCGCAGTCGGTGCATAGTAAAATTCCATATTGTTTTTCTTCAGATTTTCACCTGTTTTCATTATTCTTTTTTCAATTACTGCTTTTTTGTTAGCGTCCATTTCAATTCTCCTTAGACATATATTTCCGGAACGAATCACCGTCCCACACAAGTATATTATATCTTTATATAAAGTAAATGTCAATAATCACTTGAAATATTTTTGAAATAGGTGTATAATATTGTAGGTAAATTAATGAAAAGAAGGTAAAAAAATGAAAGAAATCGAAAAAAGCAATCCGCTCGGCACTGCTCCCGTATCAGAGCTCATGGTTAAATTTGCTGTTCCAAGCATCATCGGTATGCTTGTCAGTGCCCTTTACAACATCGTTGACCAGTTATTTATAGGTCAGGGCGTAGGAACAGACGGCAATGCCGCAACTAACATCGCATTTCCCTTTTCCACACTCTGCATTGCCGCTGCACTTCTGTTAGGAATCGGCGGTGCGTCATGCTTCAATCTTACAATGGGTAAGGGAGATTCAAAGCGTGCAGGCTATTTTGCCGCAAACGCCATTACAATGCTGGCTGGTGCAGGAATAATTATCACAGCTTTTACGCTTATTTTCCTCACTCCTCTGCTGAAGCTTTTCGGCTCTCCCGACGACGTACTTCCCTACGCCAAAGATTATGTAGCAGTTTCAGCTATAGGTTTTCCCTTCCTTGTGCTTTCTGCCGGAGGAGGACATATTATCCGTGCTGACGGCAGTCCCGGAATGACTATGATTCTCAACCTTGTCGGTGCTGTTATAAATACAATCCTTGACGCATTATTTGTCCTCAGTTTCGGCTGGGGAATGAAAGGTGCTGCCGCTGCCACAGTTATCGGTCAGGCAGTTTCAGGTATACTTGTTATCCTTTACATCCGAAAATTCAAAACTGTAAAACTCACTTTAAAACATTTTATCCCACAGGCAAGAATTGTCGGAAGAATATGCTCTATTGGCATGGCGTCCTGCTTCAATCAACTTGCAATTGCTGTTGTTCAGGTAGTTCTCAACAACTCTCTGAAACACTACGGCGGACTTTCGGAATATGGCGAGACAGAGCCTCTTGCCGTTGCAGGAATCGTCATGAAGGTGAACATGATTGTATTCTCTATTGTTATTGGACTTGCACAGGGAAGCCAGCCTATCCAGAGCTTTAACTATGGTGCAAAACAGTTCAGCCGTGTAAAAACATCATACAATCTCGCACTTATTATCGGAGGCGGAATATCTATAGTGGCATTTATACTTTTTCAGGCTATCCCCCGTCCTATTCTTTCCCTTTTCGGTACAGGTACGGAAACATATTTTGAATTCGGCAGCAGATTTTTCAGAATATTCCTTTTCTTCACATGGCTCAACTGCATACAGCCCATTTCTTCAACATTTTTCACATCAATCGGCAAACCCATAAAAGGCGTTTTCCTCTCTCTTACAAGACAGATTATCTTTTTTGTACCGATACTCCTTATTCTCCCGAAGTTCATAGGCATCGACGGTATACTTCTCACAGGCCCTATATGCGACCTGCTTTCCGGTATTGTTGCAGTTGTCATGACCTTCATTGAATTCAGGGCAATGGCAAAACTATCACAGAATAACGAGGTAAACTTATGATACAGGATATATCCCCGCTCGCTTTTGATAACAGATACATATACCGTGCTGAACCGGATGAAAACAGCCTGCTCATGTATTTCAGAGACAACAAGGTTCTGTGCAGCACAGATTCAGAAAAACTTTTCCCCACTCCTTCCCAGATGCGTAACCCCTCTGATGTGAGGTATCTCTTTTCCGTGGGAAATACAAAATATTTCATGGTATCTGATTATTCCTCTGCCGATGAAAAATTTTCCATGATGAATGTAAGAGAACTCCGCAGAGAAAAATATATGCTAAGACCAAGCATTTTCGCCCTGTTTACAGCATTTCATCTTTCAAAATGGTATACTTCAAACCGTTTTTGCGGAGAATGCGGCGGAAAAACCTTCCCCTGCACCAATGAACGTGCAGTGCTCTGCTCAAACTGCGGCGAATTGATTTATCCCCGCATTAATCCTGCTGTTATTGTAGGTGTAACAAACGGCGATAAGCTTCTTGTGACACGCTATGTAAAAAGCCGTGGCGTAAATTATGACGCTCTCGTAGCAGGCTATATGGAAATCGGTGAAACTCCGGAAGATACCGTCCGCCGTGAGGTCATGGAGGAAGTGGGACTGAAAGTGAAGAATATCCGCTATTATAAATCCCAGCCGTGGGGCTACTCCGCCGGACTTCTCCTTGGATTTTTCTGCGATGTCGACGGCTCTACGGATGTTGTGCTTGAAGAAAACGAGCTGAGCAATGCCTGCTGGATAAAACGTGAAAATATTCAGGGGCAGCCCGATGACCTGAGCCTTACCAACGAAATGATGAGTGTTTTTGCAGAAGGTAAAATTTAAAGGAGATTCGCTATGGAAAACAAAAAAACCAATTCCCCCACAAAAAACGGCTTCGAGCTTCTGACTAAATATCGTGGAGCTATAATGGGTATGGCTGCTCTGTGGATACTTTTCTTTCATGAATGGCAGATTCTGGCAACTGGCGGAGGAAAAATCGCCGAAATTGAAATGTTTATAAAAAGAATAGGATTCTGCGGCGTTGATATATTCCTCTTTTTATCGGGAATCGGACTCGTTTTTGCCATTGGCAAAGGAAATATTCTCAGCTTCTACTACAGGCGGCTCAAAAGAGTATATCTGCCCTTTCTGATAGTGGCGATAATCCGCTTTATTACTGAAAAATGGCAGCCTGATTTTTTCATAAATAATATCCTCTGCATAAATTTCTACAAAACAAATATGTATTCATTCCTGTGGTTTGTACCTGCAATTCTTACGTTCTATCTGCTTTTTCCGCTGTACTATAAAATATTTGACAAAACAAAGGACAAAACTCTTTTCACAGGTACAATCCTTCTGCTGTGGCTTGCCCTTTCACTTTTCGCACGAGATACCCTCAGAGGCGACCTCTGGGGTTTCACCAACAGAATTCCTGTATTTTTACTGGGAATCCACGGCGGTTATCTCACTAAAACACGAAAAGAGCCTTTCAGCAAAGCAACATGGCTCATGCTTTCGATACTACTGGTTATAGGTCTGTATTTCGGATATCTCGCCAACTTTATCGGCGTAGGATTTATTGTTCCAACATCCAACTGCTTCCTGCCGAATCTGATTATTGCAATTTCATTTCCCTTTGTGGTATCAAAAATACTTGATATGCTGTGTAATATCCCTGCTGTCGGCATAGTCGGAAAGGGTATTGTAAAATTTTTCTCATTTTTCGGACTTTTCAGCCTTGAAATATATTGTGTTCAGGAATGGCTTGGCGGAATAATTCTCACAAAAATGGCAAATGAATCTCCAATGATAAAAAACTTAGCTATATTCATTGTTTCAACAGCAGCAGGATTTGTTCTCTACCTTGCTGTAAAATATTTCTGGATATTTATTGAATTTATTTTCAAGAAAATCAAGCTTTTATTCAGCAAAAGTAAAAATTAAACATTTTTACACTCCGCAGATATTAATTTATCTGCGGATTTTTTGTTTTAGCACTTTTTAGTAAAAAAATATGTATTTTTTGACAATTTTATCTTTTACTTGACATATTCATAATTTGGTGATATAATTAAACCATAGTGAAACTCTGCCTTTGCTAAATCTTAGCAGCTTCCCTCTGCTGCTTTTTCACAGAAGGAGAATTGAAATGAAAAAGAAACTCTCAAATTTCAGTATACGAAAACGGCTTCTTGTTGTTGCCGATTCTTTTATTGTTATTTTTTCAGCTCTTATTTCAAATTACATACTTTCATTTGCAAATAACGCTCTTTCTTCAAAAGGAATGTTGATTCCGCTTATTACAAGTACACTCTGCTGCTTCGCATTCCTCTTTGTTCTCGGAGCATACAATAAAATGTGGCGATATGCCGTAAAACGTGACTATATAAGCTGTATTCTCGGCGCTGTATGCGGTATAACAATTACATGGGGGTTCCACTTTCTCTCCACCGGCGAAACCATACAGCCGGCTTTTATTGCACTCCATGGGATTCTGACTGTCATCGGAATATGCGGCTTCCGTCTGCTTTTCCGGTATGCTTTTATTCCCATTGATGAAAATACCAGACAAAACTCAAACTGCCCCCGTACCATGATTATAGGCGGCGGACGAGCTTGCAGCATGATTCTACGTGAGATAAAAAGCTCCCGTGAACGTCCCTATGAACCGGGAAACACCGCCGCAAATTATGAGCCTGTTTGTATTATTGACGATGACAGAACAAAAATCGGCACTTCCCTTGACGGCGTTGAAATATGCGGTTCTACTGCTGAAATAAAAAAATTCGTCAAGGAAAAAAATATCGAGCTTATTATCTTTGCTATTCCCTCATGCCTTAGCGATGAGCGCAGACGTATACTCAATATATGCCATGAAACAGGGGTTAAGGTACGTATTCTCCCATTTATCGGAAATCTTATTTTCGAGCAGGGTTCTTCACTTATTAATCAGGTTCATGATATTAAGCCTGAAGACCTTTTGGGACGTAAAGCCATTGATTTCGATGTAACGGAAGTACGCAGCTTCATCAGCGGAAAAGTATGTATGGTTACAGGCGGAGGCGGCTCAATCGGCTCTGAGCTTGTCCGTCAGATTGCCAAATACAGCCCCGAAGCTATTATTATTGTTGATATTTACGAAAATAATGCTTATGACATTCAGCAGGAGCTTCGTCTTACCTACGGCGACAGCCTTAATCTGACTGTCCTTATCGCTTCTGTCCGTGACTATTACCGCATGA
The DNA here is from genome assembly GCA_017517145.1 of Ruminococcus sp. Taxonomy (GTDB): domain Bacteria; phylum Bacillota; class Clostridia; order Oscillospirales; family Ruminococcaceae; genus Ruminococcus. Next base: position 5,403 of record JAFXAJ010000061.1, on the reverse strand, counting down.
ATCAGATTTATGCAAAATATAAACCCCAGGTTGTATTCCATGCAGCTGCCCACAAGCACGTTCCTCTCATGGAAGTTTCTCCCATGGAGGCTATAAAGAATAACATTATCGGTACATTCAATGTTGCATCTCTTGCTCAGTTTCACAAGACAGAAAAATTTGTTATGATTTCGACTGACAAAGCCGTAAATCCAACAAACGTCATGGGAGCTTCCAAGCGCTGCTGTGAAATGATTGTTCAGTATTTCGCCCAGCAGAAAGACGGACCGACAGAATTTGTCACAACTCGTTTCGGAAACGTCCTCGGTTCAAACGGCTCTGTTATTCCCCTTTTCAAGCGCCAGATTCAAAAAGGCGGTCCTATAACTGTAACCCATCCCGATATTATCAGATATTTCATGACAATTCCCGAAGCTGTAAATCTTGTTATGCAGGCGGCTTCTATAGCAAACGGCGGTGAAATTTTCGTTCTTGATATGGGAAAACCGGTTAAAATTGTAACTCTCGCAGAAAATCTCGTCCGCCTTTACGGCTTGATTCCTTACGAAGATATTCCCATTGTTTTCACAGGTCTGCGGCCCGGCGAAAAAATCAAAGAGGAACTGCTTATGAACGAGGAGGGCCTTACAAAGACAAAAAACGAGCTTATCTTCATCGGAAAGCAGATTGAAATTGATAATATCCATTTCCCTGAACGTCTTGCAGAGCTTCGTGACGCTGCCCAGACTAATGATGAAGCACTTGCAATTTCTGCCCTTCGTGAAATGGTTCCAACCTTCATAACTCCCGATGAGTTCAACAGCAAGGAATTGCAGAAAAAATCCATTAAAAAAAATTTGAATAACCGTAAAAACATATCACAACAGGACTATGCATAACTAACAAAAGCATAATCTGCAAATGAGTTAATTAAACTCACTCCAAACTGGTAAACATAATAAACAAAAGTCAACAAAAAAACTCGCCGTTAAAACGTGATTTTTGTTGACTTTTTTATTTTTTGATGTTATAATAGATTTTGGGAAGAAAATTAATTCAATGAAGAGGTTCTCTAAAAACCGGAACACGAGCGGAATTTCGTATATAACAAATATCAGTTACAAAGCGATAAACCGCAGTAATACTTGATGTATTGCAAGGTTTGACAACGCAGTAAATAATATTCGTTATAGAAAGTTCGCCGTGAGGGAGGTTTTTAAAGGTTCCCTGAAATCTGAAAGGTAAACACGTGCAGATTTTATAGAAATATACCATGAGTGGTTTTCAGAGTTCATTTCCGGAACATCAACTCCGAATGAAACACTTATTTTTCGGATTGATGAAATAGCTGGAAATTTCAAAGGGGAATGCCAAAAATTTATGAGCACAGGCTCAACAGGAGGACATTATGTATACCTTTAAAAAAGCAATTTCTATTTTGCTTTGCGGTGTATTTGCATCGCCGCTGCTTATTGATACATCCGCAAATGCAGCTTCATTCAACAATGACATCTCTGAAATGACAAACAACAACAAAACCACTAAATTCCGTAATTGTGCTCTATGGGAATACAACTCAGGCGAATCCGCCAAATACTCTTATCGTTTTTCTGTTTACAATATACACATGAAATACGACACCGAAGGCTTTGGCACAAGCAATTACTCAAAAGTAAAAACTGAATCATCTCATAAAATATGCTCTGCCTACGCCAAAAAATATAATACTGACGGTTCATATATCACCGCCAGTATACCTGATTTCGAACCCGCACAGTATAAATTCGTTAATGCTGCATTTCCGAAAAACGGCACTTACACCTTTGTTTTCAGCTCCACCAGCGGAAATACCACGGATTTTGACGTTACTGTCGATCAGGTTCAGAATATATATGATTCTAATGACAAAAATCCTCCCGAACTTACTTTTGATATTCCTGATATTTCAGAATATGTCCCGAATCAGCCTCTGAATGTCAACATTGTTTCAAATGAATTATGCCGTCTTGAAGTCGGAAATAAAGTCTATCCGGAATGTACAGGAGTTGAATTTCCCGTTACTGCTGACGGCGTGTACAATGTAAAGGCTGTTGATGTAAATGGCAACCAGATACAGAAAAGCTTTACAATTGATATTATAAGCAAAGCGCAGGCTACTACTGCATCACCTGTTACTCTTATGGGTGATGCAAATATGGACGGAAACGTTACAATTGCCGATGCTACTGCTATTCTCCAGTACCTCGGAAACAGCGACGTCTTTTCTCTTTCCGCCTCCGGTACAGCAAATGCTGATTGTCACAGTCCCGGAAACGGAATAACAGCCAATGACGCACTTGCTATTCAGATGTACGACGCAAAAACTATAACTTCTCTGCCGCAATATTAATTTGTTTTCCATAATAACTATTCAATAGAAAGTCAACAAAAAGTTATTACAACTTTAATATTTTTTGTTGACTTTTTTATTTTTCAGTGGTATAATGATATTATAATTTTAATTGGTCGAACAACAGTTCCAAGGAGGTTTTATGAGTATATTTAAAAAAACTCTCAGCTTTTTATTATGCGGAGTTCTTACAGTCTCAGCTTCAATCAGCACTTCGGCTTATGCCGCAGCAGATTTTTCTGCATCTCAGACAGCTGAATCAGTTCTTGAAAGCAATAAATCTGCCCGTTTCCGTAACTGCGGTATGTGGGAATACAACAGTTCAGCTTCTGGTAAAAGGAATTACACTGTTTCCGTTTATGACTTTCATCTGAAATATGACACAGTAAATTTCGGAACAAGTAACTATTCTAAAATTGAAACGCCCTCAGCACATACTATATGCGAAGCCTATGCTTATATGTATAACTCTGACGGCTCTTATATTTCAGCTGAAATTATTGATTTTGAACCTTCACAATATGTATATTTGCAGGCTGCATTTCCGCAAAACGGAGATTATACTTTTGTTTTCAAAAGCTCAAGCGGCAATAAAACAGATATAACCGTAAATGTCACAGAGGTCAGAGCAATTACTAACCAAAACGACAATGATGCCCCAAAAATTGATGTAAAAATCCCTGACCTTTCGCTTTATAATCCCGGAGATGACATTATTGTCACCGTGCAGGCAAATGAGTTGTGTAAAAAGCTGGAGATTGACGGAGAAATTTATTCCGACTGTACAACTGTAGATTTGATAATAAAAAAAGAAGGTATATATGAAATAAAAGCTGTTGATATGAACGGAAATCAAACAACAAAAAGATTTAACATTGAATTTTCGGGAAGCAAGACAACAACAACTACAACAACTACTACTACCACGACTACAACTACCGAAGAACCAACAACTACTACCACAACTACAACCACCGAAGAACCGACAACTACCACCACAACTACAACTACCGAAGAACCAACAACTACCACCACAACGACTACAACTACCGAAGAACCGACAACTACCACCACAACTACCGAAGAAACCACAACTACCACCACTACCACAACTCAGCCAATTCAATCGGATTCTTACGAAGTCAGACTACCTGATGAATCAGAAATTTACGCAGGAAATACAATTAAACTTGAATATATCACGCCAAACGGACAGATGCCAAGAATTTACTGGGTTGAATCCAGCGACTACGGCAAAGCTCACAGCCAGAACGGCTATGACGTTTCTCTGTACAAAGAAGGAGAAGTAACACTCACAGTCCACTGCGAAAATAATATTAATATAAAAGTTTCATTCTACATAAATGCAAAACCAACACCGCCTGACACGTCCACAACAACAACAACTACTACTACCACTACAGCACCGACAACAACATTAACTACAACTACAGCTCCTCCTGTTACTGAACCAAATTATACACGAGGCGATGTAACCGACGACGGCAAAACTGATTCTTCTGACGCATCTGCTGTTCTTTCTGAATACGCTCTTATTCAGACCGGTAAGCCTTCTTCCTTAACTTATATACAGACTCTCGCCGCCGATGCTAACAAAGACGGCAAAATTGACTCCTCTGACGCTTCGGCAATTCTTAAATACTATGCGGATATTTCAATTGGAAAAATCCCATCATGGAATTAACGGAATAAAAAAAGACCTATTTTAAAACACTGAAAGGACGGGCATTAACCGTCCTTTTATATGTTGACAAAAATAAACAACAAGTGTATAATTAATATATACAAATTTTTAAACAAAGGATGGTATTATATGAAAAAACTCAAAAAATTTGCTGCTATTGCTGTAGCTGCTTTATGCCTTGGAAATAATTTATCCGCATTTAATATGCAGATTCCTTTTGAATCCGGAATCTGTGCCAATGCTGCCGAATTAACTCAGCAATCAGTTCATGACACCATTTTCTCTTTCTATGAGAAATATCCCGATGAAACCAAATGGAACAACAGCAAATACTATATCTGGAACGGCGGAATTTATGCCGACGGCTATGGATGTGCCGCTTTTGCCTTTGAACTCAGTGACGCTGCTTTCGGAAATCTCCCTGCAAGATGTTCCACAACATTTGATCCCGATTCTGTCCGCATAGGCGATATTATCCACTACAGCGGTCATTTCTTTATTGTACTCGACCTATATGACGGTGGATTTGTTGCTGCGGAAGGAAATATCGGCGGTATGGTCTACTGGGGAAGAAAAATTTCCTACGAGGAAATCGAAGGAAGTTTTGAAGAACATTTAACACGTTACCCTGAATCTATGGATACAGAAAATGAATCAGAAATTATCCAGTTTGGAAAATGCGGTGAGGACGGCTATGACCTTACATGGGCTCTCAACAACAAAGGAGTTCTCACTATCAGCGGAGATGGTGAAATGGACAGCTGGGCGCTTACTCCTCCTTGGAAAGAATATGCCGCAAATATTACAAAAGTCGTAATTGAAAATGGTGTTACAACTATAGGAGAACACGCTTTCAACGGCTGTAATAAAATAGAAACTATCTCTATCCCCGACACTGTAACAAACATTAAAACAGCTGCATTTTTTGAATGTACAAGCTTGAATTCAATTGAACTTCCTGACAGTATTACAGAAATGGGACATTCTGTTTTCTACGGATGTACAAATCTGAAAGAAGCAAACATCCCCGACGGTGTTGATACTATTTACAGCGGTGTATTCAGAGACTGTGAAAGTCTGTCATCAATAACCTTTTCTGAAAATGTCAAAAAAGTTGATTTTGCAGTATTGTGCGACTGTACAAATCTGAATTCCGTTACTTTTTTAAATTCTGAATGTAAAATTGCTGATGCAGAATATACTATCTGCAACTCACACGATTTCGATACAAAAGAAAATGTATTTAACGGCACAATTTACGGCTATAATGATTCAACAGCACAGGAATACGCTGAAAAATACGGCAGAATATTCGTTTCATTAGGTGATG
>JAFXAJ010000060.1 GCA_017517145.1 Ruminococcus sp. | reverse complement strand
GAGGAGCTTTGCTTCTACTCCAAAGCTACTACAGACTTTGAGTATCTCTTCCCATTCGGCTGGGGCGAGCTCTGGGGCGTAGCTGACAGAACTGACTACGACCTTACACAGCACATCAACACAAGCGGCAAGTCTCTTGAATACTTTGACCCCGAAACAAACGAGAAGTATATTCCTTACGTTATCGAGCCTTCACTTGGTGTTGAGAGACTTTTCCTCTCCGTTGTTACTGAGGCTTATGACGAGGAAGAACTCATTTCCACAGACAAGAACGGCAACGAGAAGAAAGAAACTCGTACAGTTATGCGTCTGCATCCTGCTCTTGCGCCCTATAAGTGCGCAGTTCTTCCCCTTGTAAAGAAGCTTACTCCTAAGGCTGAGGAAGTTTACGAAATGCTCTCCAAGAAGTTCATGTGTGACTTTGACGAAACAGGTACTATCGGTAAAAGATACCGCCGTGAAGATGAAATCGGTACACCTTTCTGTATCACTGTTGACTTTGACACAATTGAAAAGGACAATTGCGTTACAGTTCGTGACCGTGACACAATGGAGCAGCAGCGTGTTGCTATTGACGACCTCATTAAATTCATTGAAGAAAAAACAGCACTTTAATTTAATGCGTAATGCGTAATTCGTAATGCGTAATTAATTTGTAGGGGTTGCCTTTGGCAGTCCGTGAAGTAATTAAATTTTATCGGGGCGATGTCTACATCGCCCTTTGTCGTACACAATAAACATAACAACAGGATATTGCTGTAGTACATTTTCGTGTGCATACAATAAATTTATTTGGAGATGAGAAAGTTGAAAGTATTAGTAATAAATTGTAGTCCCGTAAGAAATGGTGCAACTGCTGAAATAGTAACCATAGTATCCGATTGTTTAAAGAACAAATACAAAGTTACAAGCGTATGTATTGACGATTATAATTTCAATTTCTGTAAAGGCTGTCGTACATGTCATAATACTGCAAAATGTGTTCAGCGAGATGATTTTGATAAAATAATAGAACTATATGAGTGGGCAGACATAATAATATCAGTAGCCCCTTCTTATTGGGCTGATATACCCGGACAATTCAAGGCATTTATTGACAGATGCACACCATGGTGTAATACACATGAACCACATTCAACAATAGGCAAAGGAAAGAAAGGCTATTCAATAGCATTAAGAACAGGTCCGAGTATGAGAGAATGTAATCGCATTATTGAAAGTATTGAACATTTTTATGGACACATGGAAATTATGTGTTGTGGTAACCTTGGATTATGTTCAGTAGAGTATAAAGAAGCAGTAGAAGCAAGAAAAAGTGAAATTATAGAATTCTGTAATAAAATTTAGAACAACGTCCCCCATAAACACAATGCTCCCCAAAAATCGGGGAGCATTGTTTTATTATTATGTTCCTGCGCTGAAATAATATAAATTATCCCCTGCCCAGTCTATGTATACCTGTTCGCCGTCATAACCGCTGTCCGGAATTTCCACATAGTCGCCCTCTGCATAGCTTACAGTGCCGTCAGTTACAAGATAGCCGTATGCATCCAATAAACCCTTATTAAGAGATATATGAACTATATGCTCATCAACAAAATACATATAGCTAAATACATCTTCATCAAATAACGCTGCTATTTCCTCGTTTGCAATTTCAGAAGCATTGTCAATTTCAGTATCAAGGGTATATCTGCCGCTTTTCAGTTCTGCGAGAGCATATTCGCCGATTTTCTTTGCTGCGTCTCTGTTTGCCTCATCGTTTTCGGGACCATTCCACGCTGCAAAGAAATCCTCCATAGCAGTGCGGAATTCTTCACTGCGAATGTCAACAACTTCCTCAGTTTCTTCACAGAACAGACGCACATAATAAGGCTTTTCCTCCATGCTTCCACCGCCGACTAAGAGGTACATTCCCTCTCTTTCAGCAATGGGGTATTTCATTATGTACAGACCGGAACCAACATCCTCACCGCAATAATCCTCAAAATCAGTCCATGTGATTTCCTCCGCCTTTTCAAGAGAGAGAGAAATAATTTCTTCATTTGTAATGTACCACTTCCATGTGTAAGAACCGTCGTTAGCTGCAACCCATTCGCCGTTTACATATTCCTCATAAGTTGTCCATTCATCATTAATCCATTCACCGTTAATACCGGGAATTTTATCGCCTGTAATCTGATTTGTGAAACTCTCGCACCAGTCCTTGAACCATTTTGAAGTTTCGCCGCTGTCGCTGTATGTGGAATATGAATCGGTAAATGTGATATTGCTGATTTCTGCAGCAGAATCACTGTCTACAGCGTAGATGTATCTCCTGTAAAGCATATCAGGAGTAGCAACCTCAGGCTGCTTTGTAATTGTGGAAATATTCAGGCTATCTCCCGAAATCTCAAAGTCGTCAATTACGGAATATTTATTTCCTGCACCTGCCTTGCTGTATATTACAACGTAGGAGTTTCTGCTGAAATCATAGATACCAATTTCGTCAGGTGTTTCCTCATTTTCATTAATAACCTGTGCAAGCTCATCTGCACTGCGGACAATATAGCCTGTCCATTCATTGTGTGAATCAGCGCCGTATCTTATGTCAGTCATCTCCATGGGGACAAAAGCTGTTTCCACTGTTACAGCCTGCTCCGCCACTGCCTTTTTCATCTCAATAAGGTCGAATATGTCAATATTGTCATCGTGGCAGAAATCGGCAGTTTTCCAATCAGTAAGTTCAACATCGGATTTACCTAAAAGCCAGTTCTGGAGAATAACAGCATCTGCAATGGTAAATTTACCATCTTTGTTAAGGTCACCTGTAATAAGCTCAGCGGTAATATCCTTTATTTTACCATTTTCGTCAATTTCGAATTTTCTTTTGATGTCGCTCTGAGTGTAAATTCCCGTTTCATCGCCGTTTATGTATTCCTCGGAAACTATCCAGTTTACGTCAACAACGCCCTCAGAAACAGGAGTATATAAAAATATCGTATCGGTATTATCTCCAATAAACTTCTTTAAACCTCTGAGAATGTCAACAACGGCAACTTCTTCCAGCTCTGCTGTACCATCCTGATTCATTATGTAGTCGCACATAAAATCGTAGCCTATCTGTGGAGCATAAACGATATACTCCCCGTGAACAGAAGCTGTACCATACTTTTTAATAAAGTCTTCGAATTCTGTATTGCAGTCAGGAAGAAATGAGAATATATCAGTCTCTGTAATATTGCCCTTTTCGTCAATCTCAAAGGTGTAATTCTGAATTCTTTCTTCTTTTCCTTTAAAGGATTCTGTTACCTCAATTTCTAAATTGCAGTCTTTCGAAGGCTCATAAACCACAATTTCAATATCGCACGAGTTGTAAGACGGCGAAAAGCTTTTGCGGCTTAATTCAGACGCCGTATCAGTTTTTGCTGAAATATTGTACTCACGATTATCGGCTTTCGGTAAAGCAATACATATCAGACCGTCCTGAATGCGAGTTGAACCGTAGGTGTTATAAAACTCATCTGCTTCTTCATGGCTGTCAGGCACCCAGTCGGGAAGCTTCGAAGTATCAGCTGCAAATGCCTGTATACCGCCAATAGATGAAAGCGTGAGAGCCATTGCCGAAATAAATGAGATTGCTTTTTTCATAATAATTCCTCCTGTCAATAACTTATGTAAACCTCTTATAAAACAAATCCCCGAAAATAATATATCGGGGATTTGCTGATTATTTCTTATAAAGGAAGCTTTTCGATAAGCTTTGCGTCATACTGCTGAATTGCAAGAGCGTCAGCAGCTGTTATACCTTCTTTGCCGTCTACATCGGCATTTGCTGTACCCTGTTCTGTGAGGGCAAATTCGTCAGCGTTGCCGATGGACTGGAGAATTGCTGTAGCGTCAGCAATTGTTACCTTGCCGTCACAGTTTGCGTCGCCGTATACAACATCTTTTGAAGGTGCAGGAGCTGTTGTAGTTACAACAGGTGCAGGCTTTGTTGTTGTAGTTGCAGGCTTTGTTGTTGTAGTTGCAGGCTTTGTAGTAGTTGTCACAGGTTTTGTTGTTGTAGTCGCAGGTTTTGTTGTTGTAGTTGCAGGTTTTGTTGTTGTAGTTGCAGGTTTGGTTGTGGTTGTTGCAGCAGGCTTTGTTGTTGTTGCCGTGGGAGGCTTGGGAGTTACTGTATTACCCTCGCCACCGGAGCTTGTCTTACCGCCGTCAAGGTTGCTTCCCTCTGATGTTGCATAGTTTGCATAGAAGTCATTGAGAGAAATACCGTTTGCACCGAGAGCTACCTCATGGTCAAGACCGATATACTTGCCCGTTGTCTGTGTCTGCCAGAGGGATTCCTCAAACATTTCATACTTAGGTTCATTCCAGTCGATTGATGTACCTGAACCCTGTGTGAAGCCGAGACTGTCCCAGAGTCCGCCTGTATCGCCTGAGTTTGTATTCAGACACCAGAATGTATGGTTAATGTGATTCTTAATCATGTAATCACGGAGGAGAAGCATCCACTTCAGGTTGTCGCCCTCCATGTGTCCGCCCCATTCACCGATAAGCTCAGGAGCAACATCCTCTGCGTTAATCCATGCCCATGTATCATACCAGTAGTCGTCAAGGAGTGTCTGCTCTGTGAAGTCCTTATCGAACCATGTCTGAGCGTATACTGACGGGCCGTAGTCGTGGGGAGAATATACAATCTGGCTTGTGCCCTGCTTGGGCTTAATAGGATATTCTCTTGCGCCACGGAAGTTACCGCCCCACCATGCGCCGATATAAGGTGAGTTGTCACGTCTGTCGGGAATTCCCCAGTAGTCGCCCTCCATAGCGCCGCTTAATGACTGCTCAACGCCCTCAACAAAGATAAGAGCATTTGGGTTTACATCAAGGATAGCTTCTGCACATCTTGTAGCGGCATAAGCCCAGTTATTTTCGTCCTTTGAGCCGTCCCACTTAGCAGCTTCATCACCCTCCTGACCTTTACCGTGAGGCTCATTTTTAAGGTCATATCCGATGAGAGTATCATCGTTCTTGTACTTGTCTGCAAGCCATACAAGAGTTTCAATCCATATTTCAGTTGTTACTCCGGCCTTGCCGTACCACAGGTTGTAGTTATGTCCTGAGTTGTCGGAATGAGGGCTGTGAATGTCAATAAATGCCTTAATTCCGTACTTTTTGCACTTCTGCATAATGATGTCAAAAATCTGCATTGAATCCTTGAGCGTCTTACCGTCAGCCTCAACAAAGTCGGGGTTGATAGTGAACGCAGGATCAGCGTTGCCTGATACGCTTGATACAGGATTGGGAGTTCCCTCCATCCATGAAACAAGAAGCTCCGTGGAAATGGGGAAACGGATTACATTGATACCTCTGTCTGCAACTTCTTTGAGAACGTCGTCAACGTCAGCGCTCCAGAGATAGTGTACGCAGTTTTCCGAACAGTTGAAGCCGAACCAGTTTGCACCTGTGAGCCATACCTCATTACCGTTCATGTCGTAAAGACGGCTGCCCTCTGCGTGAAGCCAGTCATCATTGTTTGTGTCTGCTGCCTTTGAAGCAAGCTCGTTATAATCCATTGGCATAACAGAAGCTGTTGCTGTCAGAGCCATGGCTGCTGCGGAGACTAATGCCGCAAATGCCTTTGTTAATTTCTTCATGATAGATTCCCTCTCTCTTGGGTGCAGATTTTTTGGTTATACACCCTGTTAATTATATCTTACCATTTTCAGAGGGATTTGTCAATATATAATATATGAAATTTCACAAGGAATTCTCTAAAAACACGACCTAAATTCCTATTTTCTTTTTGAATTTTCCACGGTCAAGGATAGCTCCTGCGGCAATGTACAAAACCGTACTTGCACCGATCTGTACCAGATATGAGGGAAGCTGTGAAAATGCCGCTGAAATAGCAGCTGCGGAAAATCCTCCTGCCATAACAGTACCTTCGTATACAGCATATCCTGCAACGCAGAGAATAAGCGAGGGAATAATGGCGAGAATATTTCTTAAAGTGATGATTTTTTCCGATTTATTGCTAAAAAACATAGCTGTAACCGCTTTTATGACAACTGTTGCAGGAATCCATACAGGATAACCTGTAAGCCCATCCGCCAATGCACCGCCCACTGCACCTGCGGCTATAGCATAAGGCATGGGAAGAATTGACGCCGCAAGATAAATAAGTCCGTCTCCTGCGTGAGTATATCCCGCCCCTGTGGGAATGTGGAGATATGCCGTAAAAACATAGATAAGCGCAGAAAAAAGTCCTGCCGATGTTATACGCCGCAGTTTAAGAGTTCTTGATTCTGGAACGGTAGCTGACATTAAAATCCCTCCTTTAAATTATAAATATTATATCACATATAATATCATTATACAAGATCAAAAATTTATGATACTCATTTACTTAAATGTCGATTTTTGTTAGAATTTTACAGTTATAAACTGCTGTCTATTTCACATAATACTTTTGCGGAAGAAATTCCGTACTCCAGAAAAGGAGTGACAGCTATGAAACTGACACCGATTGCTATTGCAGCTATGACAGCGGCGGCGATGCCTGTGCATACCGTCTGTGCAGCGGATAATACCGCTATAGGCTATGGACAGGGTATGGCTTGTGACAGTCTGAACCGTCCTCTTGATGCAGTAAGCTTTAATGAAAGATATGGCGGATATGATGCCTGCGCCTTATCGAAAGACGAAAAAAGAATAATCATAACCTTTGACCAAGGGTATGAAAACGGCTATACAGCGAAGATTCTCGACACACTAAAGGAAAAAGGAGTCAGCGCAATATTTTTCCTTACCGGCGATTATGCCAAAAAGGAAGAAGCTCTTGTGAAGCGTATGATTGCGGAAGGGCATACGTTGGGTAACCATGGTATGACTCATGCAAGTCTTCCCTCTTTATCTCATGAAAAAGCGGTAGAAGAAATAATGAGCCTTCACGAGTATGTGCTGAACAATTACGGCTACGAAATGCAGTATTTTCGTTTCCCCTGCGGTGAATATTCCGAAGCGGCTCTGGAGGCTGTTCAGGAATGTGGATATAAGACGTTATTCTGGAGCTTTGCCTATGTGGACTGGAAAACCGACAGTCAGCCTGATCCGGCGGAGGGATTCAAAAAGCTCACAGAATCGGCTCATCCTGGGGAAATACTTCTCCTTCACTCGGTATCGGCAACAAATGCCGGAATACTGGGAGATGTTATTGACAATTTAAGACAGCAGGGATTCAAAGTATAGTACAGCAAAAAGCCGCCGCAGAATTTTCTCTGCGGCGGTGTTTATTTGTGCTTTATTAATATCCGTTATAATTATTGTAGCCGTTATATCCGCCGTAGTTATTATACTGCGGAACTCCCTTAGGTCCTACATAACTTGTGCTTGAATCAAATCCCATAATAATGAAAGTGATACCGCTGAAGAAAATTGAAAGAATACAGAATATATCGGATTTTCCGTAGGATTTAGCAAACATATAGGATGTGTAGCCTGCTATGATGTACAAGGGAATCATTATAACAAATGAGCCGAGATATGCCAGAGCCATTACAGCAGTAGCAGCGTCGGAATCCATAAACAAAGGAATCATTATCATACCTATAGTTCCGATGAAGTATACACCGCAGATAGCAAGATAAATCCATGCAAGCTTGAATGTACCGGTAGCAATTTTAATCATCTGCATGAAATTGTAAACAGGAATAATTGAGGACCAGCCGGGTTCGCCGGCTTTTTCAAAGAGTCTCCACTGTGCGATAATTCCCAATATAGCAATGGCAAGGGAAATAAGAAGAATAAAAATGTAAAAAATAGCAAAAGCACCTAATAAAGCTTCCATAATAAATACCACCTTATAATTTTATAATTTCTGTACCCTGACGGGTTTCTTTTACTTCATAGCCCAGAGCAGCAATCTTGTTACGAAGCTCATCTGCAAGGGCAAAATTCTTTTCCTTTCGTGCAGCTTTACGCTGTTCAACAAGTTCCATTACATCAGCAGGAATATCGCTTGTATCGTCAGCTGCTTCAAGAGATTTTTTTGCTGTTTCAACCATATCCAGACCGAGCACCTTGTCAAATTCATTGAGCAGTGCAAGCTTTGTTGAAGCGTTTGCGGAAGATTTCAACACATCATATACAGATGTAACTGCAAGAGCTGTATTGAGGTCATTATCCAAAGCAGCTGTGAAACCTTCCATAAGACGGTCATATTCAGCCTTGTCGATTTCTCCTGCGACTTCGGTTGTAAGCGGAGCAATTTTAGCGATAAGCTTATTGAATGTAACCTTGGCATTTTCCAGATTATCCCATGAGAAAACGAGATTCTTTCTGTAGTGGGATTGGAGGCAGAAGAAACGGTAAATCAAAGGTGAAAAGCCCTTTTCTTCAAGGAGAGAAACTGTCAGGAATTCACCGCTTGACTTGCTCATTTTTCCGCTGTTTGTGTTGAGATGATGCACATGGAACCAGTAATTGCACCAGTCGTGTCCCACATAAGCTTCGCTCTGTGCAATTTCATTTGTATGATGAGGAAAAGCATTGTCAATTCCGCCGCAGTGGAGGTCGAGATATTCTCCCAGATGCTTCATGCTGATACATGAACATTCGATATGCCAGCCGGGATAGCCTACACCCCATGGTGAATCCCATTTAAGCTCCTGATCGTCAAACTTTGATTTTGTGAACCAGAGTACGAAATCAGCTTTGTTTCGCTTGTTGGAGTCCTCCTCAACGCCCTCACGAACACCTACAGCTAAATCTTCTTCTTTGAAGTCGTTGAAGATGTAGTATTTGTCGAGTTTTCCTGTGTCGAAGTAGATATTTCCACCAGCCTCGTAAGCGTATCCCTTTTCGATAAGTGAAGAAATAACACGGATAAAGTCGTCAATACAGCCTGTTGCAGGCTCAACCACATCGGGAGTCTTGATATTGAGCTTAGCACAGTCTGCAAAAAAAGCGTCCGTATAGAATTTTGCAATTTCCATAACGGTTTTCTTTTCACGCTTAGCGCCTTTGAGCATTTTATCATCGCCTGTATCGCCGTCGCTTGTAAGATGTCCCACATCGGTAATATTCATTACACGCTTAACGTCAAGACCTGTGAAACGGAGATATTTTTCAAGAATATCCTCCATGATATAGCTTCTGAGATTACCTATATGAGCAAAGTGATAAACCGTAGGGCCGCAGGTATACATAGAAACCTTTCCTGCCTCACGGGGAATAAAATCTTCTTTTTTTCTTGTAGCTGAATTATAAATCTGCATAAACATAATCCTTTCTGATTGGAATTAATAATATTATATCATGATGCAGAAAAAATGTCAATTGATTTGTTGACAGAAAAGATAATCTGTGATATAATAAGTATAATTCATTTAGAAAAGAGGTTCTTATATGAAAAAATCAATCGCAATATTAGTTGCTGCTATGGCTTGCATTCCATTTACAGGCTGCAATGATTCAAAAAATTCTAAAAATAAAAATTCTGAAACAAAAATAAAATATCATGATACGACTGAAGCTGCGACAACTCAGGCACCTACCGACCCTTACAAGGATGACGCTGTTGAAGCGAAATCGGGAGAGGTTTATCTTGCAGTTGCAGGTTCTAACTGGAAAGCACAGTATCTCGGCAGCAGTGACGGAGGAAATACATCAACTCTCAGCTACAATGCAGGAGTTGTTGAAATTAACGGCAACGGCGAATATACTGTAAGTGTGGACGCTGAAACCGAGGGATTCCGCAATGCTGTAAGCGGCGACCCGAATTATACAGGCTTTGTACCGGAGGGAATGGATTTCATGGCTGTAATTATCAAGGAGGGCGAAACAAAATTCCCCGATGCTGTAATTACTGTAAATGAAATCAGAGTCAACGGTGAAGCTGTAGAAATGACAGCTAAAGCATACACATCCTCCGATGACGGAATCGACACAAGAGCAAACCTTATCAATCAGTGGACAAGCAAGCCTTCAAAGGACGCAAGATGCGTTGACGGCAAGCTTTACGACGATAAGGGCAAGGCAAAAAAAATATGCAAGGATTATTCTCCTACTGTAGTTGAGAGTTCCGCATTTGCTTCATGGAAAAACGTTGAAGTTGATATAACTATCAGCGGAATTGAATAATTTTAAAACTAAAAACATTTCCGCCGCAGAATCCTGCGGCGGTTTTGCTTTCCCGATACCCCTATCGGAATTTTCACATTTTTCACTTTTCATATTTAAGGAAACCAATAAAGCCTATATCATTTTATGTCACTATTAATTATGTCTGTTCATGATGTCAACCCCTGAGATTCCCCGACAATCCCCATTATCCGAATCTCTTTGCTGTATACCCTTTGAAAGTTACCAATAAAACCTATATCATTTTATGTCATGCTGAGATGTCTGTTCGTGATGTCAACCCCTGAGATTCCCCGACAATCCCCATTATCTGAATCTCTTTGCTGTATACCCTTTGAAAGTTACCAATAAAGCCTATATCATTTTATGTCGCTTGATTATGTCATTGGTTATGTCGTTATATAAAAGCTTTCCCCAAAGCCGTTATATCAAAAATTTTCCCAATTCCCTATCCTGAACAGATGAGCTATAATAATTCAAAAATGATTTCAAAAACAAAATCAAGCAGATCAACTATGAAATCACCCATTGAAAATCCATTTCTTTTCATAATAATCCCCCGTGATTATTATTCCCCTGTTGTACTCTGAGTTGCAGGCTGTACGGGAGGCACATAAGTACCTGTTGAACCGCCTAAATCCTCAGGATCTATATTTATAAGCATACCATTGCTGTCACCGCTGACAACCTTAGGCATTTCACCATTCCACTTTGTAATCTGCTCGTAGGCTATAACCTTATCGGACAGTGAAGCTTCAAGCATGAGATTAGCCTCTGCCTGCGCCTTTGCCTCGGCAAGAATAGCGTCCGCATTAGCTTCGGCAGCAATAATTTTCTGTTTAGCCTGTGCTTCGGAAATAGTAATTGCCTGTTCCTGCTCTGTTTTTGTCTTGAGCAGGTTCTGTTCAGCTACCTGCTTTGCTTCAATAGCCGTATTGAATTCGGCGGAGAAGTCAAAGTTTACGATGTTGAATTTTTCTATATAGATACCATAGCTGTTAAGCTTTGTGTCAAGAGCTGCCTTGATTTCGTCACCAACTGTTGTACGCTCTGTGATAAGCTGTTCAGCGGTATATTTTGCTGTTACTGATTTCATACATTCCTGCACTACCGGAGTAATGAGAACTGTCTGATAGTCTGTACCGACATTCTGGTACATATCCGCCGCCTTATCAGAAACAAGTCTGTAGTTAACAGCGATTTTTGAGCTTACAGTCTGCAAGTCCTTTGATACAGCCGATGCAGGTGTTTCGTAGACCTGAATCTTGTTGGACATATTTTCCACGTTCTGTATGAAAGGTACTTTCAGGTGAAATCCCTCGGAATATGATGTGTTGGCAACCTTGCCGAGAGTGAGTATAACGCCTGTATGACCTGCGGGCACGATTGTAAATGAGCTTGCAAGCAATCCAAGAGCAACAACTCCTGCTATACAGCCGCCTACAATTTTACCTGTACCGTTTCTCTTAACTGTACCGTCTTTTTTGATTTCCTGAAATGTTCCCATAATTTTCTCCTGTTTACTTAGTCTGAATTTGTTCGGCAGGTGTTACGACCGGCTTGCCGTCCTTGTCAAGAAGAACTGTAAGACCGCCGCCGTAGCCGTCTTTATGAAAAAGATAATTTACTCCTGTAACTCTATCAATCAGAATTTCTGTAGCTGTTCCGAATGTTGTTTCTATATGTGCTCTGATAAACCTTTTATTGTCTGCCATAAAATTACCTCATTTCGTTAATGTGCAGAAGCGATACCCCTATCGCCGCTGCAATATCCCGATAATCCCTATATCGGAAGTCTTATCCCGACTCCCCCAATTCCTTTTCTGTATTTTTTATATCTTTGTATAACCCCATTAAAGCGCCTGCTGCACATCCGAAGCTTAATCCGATACCAATCCCCATTGGTATGCTTCCGATTACAATATACCCCAACGCAATCCCCAATCCGATTCCGACGCAGCCCCCTTTTACTGCATTTTCCTCGGTATCCCTGAAATCATCCGCCCAAAATCCCATAAAATCCCCGACCTTTCCTATATCATACCCCGAATCCCTATAAGATTTCAGCCAGCACCTTTTCCATTTCTGCTTTAAGACAGGCGCTTCTGTAAGCCATAACCATGATGTACATTGCTTTGCGGAGTTTATCTTCGCCGGAGTTTATACTTGACGAATATTCCACTAATTCCTTATCAATAAGGGCACGAATCATTTCAGGTTCAAATGCACCCTCATCCTGTGCGGTGAAAATTATCCTGCTGAGGATATTGTAAAGAGTAACATCATCAATTATATCATCAGATGTATCTACCACATCACCGTTGACATAGACCATAAGTTTTGCAATGTTTTCAAGTTTCATTACACCTCTGAGCATATTTATAAGAATTATGCGGACAACCTGTTTTTCCGTATACTTCTTGCCTTCGGGAGATGCAACCCAGCCACGTTTTATCCAGTTCTGGATAGTAGAGCCTTCAAGAGCAGTCAGCTTTGAGAGCTGAGAAAGTGTAATTCCTCCTGTAGCTTCAAGGACAGGTGATACAAGAGAAAACGCATTGTTTCTGCACTGTTCGGTGTAGCTGATGGCTGTACCGGGAATTGTTTTTGTCATGTTCATACCTCTCTTTCAGGTGATGATATGATTATACCACAAGTTCACACGAACTTCAAGCGCCGTCTTAGGACATTTTGAAACGTTTGTACAGGTTTTTTTGAATTTATCTCACTTTATCTCACTTTTTCGCACTTTTTCAAAAATTTTGAAAGTATTACAAAACGGTAAAAATTTGCATTTTTTCCTTGACATTTGTCATTTTATGTGATATAGTTTATTTACGCCAAAGCAATCAATAGGGTTATATAGACTTTATATACACTATGTACGCTTTGAAACAACTGAGGTTTAACCTCGATTATGAAAAGGAGTATTATTATGGATTACAATTACAACTCAGAAAATTCTGTATCAGGTGTTGAGCCTGCCAGAAAGCGCAAGGGCGCTGTTATCGGCGGTATTACGGCGGGGGTATTGGTCGTAGCTGTCGGAGGCGGTGTGGCAGCTTACAATTTCTCTGATTTAGTTAAGAATCAGGTCAAGCTCAGAATAAGCAAACCTGATGATTACTATACATGGGTTACAGAAAAGAATACTTCCGAGACAGCTGCTCAGCTTGCTGAAAGCTACCGCACATATCTCGATATGCAGAAAGACGGTCAGTCAGCTAAAACTGATGTTATATTTGACCTTTCTGATGAAGCCACTGAAATGCTTTCTTCTGTTCTTGCAGAAAGTGATATGGAAAACATGGGCGCTCTCAATAACCTTGAGCAGGTAAAGCTTACTGTTGACGCTAAAGTTAAGGACAGCGCAGTTTCAGGAAATATCCTTGCTGCAATCAATGAAAAGGAAGTAATTTCCCTTGACATGGCTGCTGACTACAACGCTATGGACGTATTTTTCAGAATCCCCGGTCTGTCCGACCAGTGGATGACGGCTGTAAACGGCGATGATATGGTTGAGGGCGAAGTAACAGTAACAGCTTCACCTCTCTTAACTTCCATAACTGATATGAGTGAAATTATCACTCCCGAAGAACTTGAATCTCTTATTATTAAATATTCCGACCTCTACAACAGCTACGTTTCAGATGTAACTATTGAGAAAAAGGAAGAAGTGACAATCAGTGATATTACTGTAAATTATACAGTTGCTGAAATGACTCTCGACAGCGCAAAGATGGAGGAAATCGAAAACGGCTTCCAGAACGCTGTCAAGGAAGATGAACTCCTGAAAGAAATCATTGTTGACAGACTCAAGGCTATGACTGCCGAGGAGTACGAAGAAAGTCTCAGCGATTCCGATGAAGCTGCTGACGAGGAAATTATCGGTGAATCTGATGAGCCTCAGAGCCTTGTAATCAGAACATATATCGACGCAAAGGGCGGAATCCGTGGTATTTCCGCATCTAACCCTGAGAACAGCGGCGATGAAGTACATTTTGTAATCGGACAGGACGAAGCTGAAATCCGTGCTGAATTTATTGCTCTTGAAGAATCTGAAGAAACTCTCCGTATGGATATTGCCCTTACAGAAAAGGACGAAAAGACTTATGACGGTACAGTTTCAGTAGTTTCTGACGGCGAGGAAATTTCCGCTGAAATTTCTGACCTTACTGTTGTAAATGAGAAAAAGGGCTATATGTCCGGAAATATCAGTGCAAAGATTGACGAGCAGACATTTGCGCTTTCACTTTCAGCAGATGACAATTCACAGACAGCTTCCTGTGATGTAGTAATAGAGGGTACAAACTACGGTAAACTCACAATTACTTCTGTTGATGAAAAGGGCGCAGAAATCACACTTCCTGACAAGGCTGAAGCATTTGACATAAACGGTGAAGACGTTGACTTCCCCAGTGAGTATGTTGATCAGGATAAGATGACAGCTTTCGCAAAGGAAGTTCTTATGAATATCGGTCTTGACGAGGAAACATCCGATGAACTCGCAGCTGAATTCGGAGACAGTATCTACAACTCATACTACTCTGAGGATGACTGGGGTTATGATGATGAACTTACATTTGAGGGCGAAATAGATTTTGACGATGCAGAATTTGACATTGACGATGAGGATTTATTCTGGGAAACAGCAACAGAAGCAGATGATCCCTACGCTGACGATATAGTTTACGCTGAACATAACGACGCTTATCTGTTTGTAATGGACAACACATATATGGCTTCATATACAGGCTATGAAGATACACTTTCTTACAATGCTAAGGTAGCAGAAGTAAAGGACAACGGCACATATACAGTTAGTGTTACAGCTGATACAGAGGGCTACAAAAATGCATCTGACGGTGAAATGCCTGAGGGTATTGCAGTTCTTGGCGTTGAGTTATACGGCGATAAGAACTTTGAAGATTCTGACATCACAGTAAAATCCGTAAAGATTGACGGTAAAGAATACAAGCTTGCAACAGAGCCTGCTATAGAAAAGGGCGATGGATATTTCTCAATTTCTCTTTATACTTGTGATGATCTTGCATGGGATGACACTGTAAATGCAATAGATCTTTCATCCGTAGGCGAGTGGACAGATATTGAAATAACATTTGAAGTTAAGTAAGCATAACACAGAGGCGCTGTAAAAAAAGAGTAAAAAAGAAAAAAACTGCTGTCACACAAAAAAATGCGTGACAGCAGTAATTTTTTGTGGTATTATTAAATTACAATGAAAAAAGTACCACAAGAATATTATAACACATATCAATTGAAATT
>JAFXAJ010000059.1 GCA_017517145.1 Ruminococcus sp. | reverse complement strand
GGGAACTCTCCCTTAACAATTTCTGATATTTACCGACTATTGCCGATAAAATGGAGCTGGTGGACGGACTCGAACCCCCGACCTGCTGATTACAAATCAGCTGCTCTACCAACTGAGCTACACCAGCTTAACTGACTTATTAATTATACCACATCTTTTTCGATTTGTCAACCCCTTTTTTGAAATTTTTTCAAAAATTTTTTCGGTTGATTTTTTGTGGTATTTGGTCGAGGCGACAGGACTCGAACCTGCGGCATCTTGGTCCCAAACCAAGCACTCTACCAAACTGAGCTACGCCTCGGACTTTTTTGAACTGTCCTCGACAGCTTTTATATTATAGCACAGATATTCGGGATTGTCAACCCTGTTTCTACTGTTTTGTATACTTGCACAAAATAATAATTCTAAAGCAGGTGCAATGGACAAAATAAACAAAGCAATACTTATTTTAATGAAAAACGGACGGCATAAGCCGTCCGCTGTATAAATATTACTTTTCGATAGCGTCCTTGATTTCCTCAACAACGTCTTCAACAACCTCGGCTGCATCCTCAGCAAGCTCCTCAGCCTTGTCAGCTGCATCCTCTGCTGTTTTTGTAACATCATCAATTACTTCATCAATTTCAAGATCGAGATCTTCATCGCAGTCGTCGAAATCATAAATATCATCGAAATCATCTTCGACATCTTTGCTCTTCAGCATTTTAGCTGCAACAACACCGGCAGCAACAGCAGCACCTGCAAGAAGAAGACCTGTTAAAAGTTTGCTCATAGTTAAAAAACCTCATTTCTCCGCAGTTTTAAAGTCGTCTGAGAGGGTGAAACACCATGTCAGAAATAGTTATCGGAAAGTTTGCGGAACTTCGATAATCTTATTAAGTATTATAACACATTTTTTCAACGATTTCAAGTGTTTACATATTTTTTGTTAAAAACATCAAAATTGTAAGCGCAGAAATTGGTGCTGTTTCACAACGGAGGATTCTTTTTCCAAGCCAGACACGTTCAGCCCCTGCGGAAACAGCCTGTTCAACCTCGGAGGATTCAAAACCGCCTTCGCTGCCGATGAGGATTCCGGCGGATTTTATTCCCTCCACTGCCACATCACCGAAGGGTTTTCCGCCCTCGCCCTCGTAAAGAATAATATTTTTATCGAGATTTTTCATCATGTCAAGACATTCGCTGTAGCTTACAATTGGCGATATTTCGGGGATTTTTCCTCGACCTGACTGTTTTGCGGCTTCCTCGGCTATTTTGGCAAGGCGTGGGAGCTTTTTTGCAAAATCCTTTTCGTTTGGTCTGGAGATACATCTTCTTGTGAGCACGGGAACGACACGGGAAACGCCTAATTCCGTGGATTTCTGGATGATAAACTCCAGTTTGTCCAGTTTTGGGACAGCCTGAAAGAGGGTAACATCTACTGTCGGCTCGGCAGAACATTGATGTTTTTCTATCAGGTCAAGAAACACGGAATCCTCTGTAATACGTCGAATTTCGCAGTCATAGTCAATACCGCCGCAGCATACTGTAATTTTTTCGCCTGTCCGCATACGCAGAGAACGTCCGATATGCCGTGCATTTTCACCGTCAAGAAAAATATCGGCTTCGTTGATACTATCTATAAAAAATCTTGGCATATAAACACTTCCTTATACAATGTAAGTTATTTTTATTATAACATTATAAAGTTAAGCTGTCAACTTTATAATATACAGCTAATATACATCGTTTATAATTGTTAATCTGCACAATAGCAATATGTCAGATTTGATTAATCTGCCAAAATTGAGGTGCGGCATTGTGTATACATGAAAAATTCACAAATTATTAATAAAAATATGGTATAATTATAAAGCAAAAGTATAAATGCAACACCGCACACGCTCTGTGCGGTGTTGCCTGAACTTTTCCATTTTGAAAGGATGATTAATTATGAAGCTTACAAAGAAAATTGCAGCGGCTGCCGCATCAGCTGTAATGGCTGTAAATTCCATACCTATGGCATCTTTTAATGCCGCTGCTGCTGACCACAACTACATGGAAGCACTGGCAATGTCCCTCTACTTCTTCGACTCGAACGCCTGCGGAAAGGGCATTACAGACGGACCGCTTACATGGCGTGGTGACTGCCATACCTATGACGGAGAGGCATCTGTCGGTTCTCTTGACGGCTCTGCAAAGTCAATTGTTGACCCTGACGGCGACGGAAAAGTTGATGTTTCAGGCGGCTGGCATGACGCAGGCGACCATATCAAATTCAATCTGACTATTGGTTTTGCTCTGTCAAGTCTGGGAATTTCCGACTATCTCAACCCCGGAATCTATGAAAAAGCTAACTGCCGTGACCACTTTGAATATGAAATGAGATGGGGTGCTGATTACCTCATGAAAACAACTTTCCTTGATGATTCGGGAAAAGTTGCGGCTGTAGCTCATACCATAGCAGACGGCGGAACTGACCATTCTTTCTGGACAGCTCCCGAAGTGCAGACTTATGACCGCCCGATTTTCTGGCTGACAGCTTCTGACAACAATTCGTCTGTAAGCTGCGAAATGGCGGCAGGACTTGGTGCAGCGGCTTATGTTTTCAAGGATTCAGACCCTGAATATTCCGCAAAATGTGCGAAATATGCAAAGGCTCTCCTTGAATTCGGCACAAAGCACGTTGGCAACAACACAGGCGGAATCGGCGGATTCTACAGCACCGACGCACAGTATCAGGACGAGGAGGCAATCGCTCAGGCTTGGCTGTGGATAGTTGGCGAGGGTGATAAGCCAACACGTGTTCCAAAGAATAAGGACTACGGCGGAAGTCAGTATGACGGCTGGGTTTACTCATAGGATAAGGTATGGCAGGGTTATGCTGCACTGATGTACAAGGCAACAGGGGACAAGGCTTTCAAGGATGAGCTTATTGTAGAAATTGAAGGACAGGGCGGCATGAAAGTCGGCAAATACAATACCAACGGCTGGGGAACATCCCGTATCAACTGCGCAATTCAGATGGATGCCTATGTCGTTGCTGACGGCGACCCCAACAGCGAATACGCACAGGGCGCAAAATGGCAGCTTGACTATATCCTCGGTGACAATAACCTTGGCTATAGCTTCTTGTTAGGCTTTGGCGAAAAGTGGCCTGTACATATTCACCACCGTGCGGCAAATCCCGGCGGTGAGGGTATAACATCTGCGCAGAATCCTGCTGCGAAGTATACTAACTATGGTATGCTTGTAGGCGGTATAGACGCAAACGGCTATGAGGATCATGCTGACAGATACCAGTATACCGAGGGCGCACTGGATTATAACGGCTGTTTTGCCATTGCAAGTGCTTGTGCAGCAACTCTTTTCGACGGAGATGCAACAACTTTTGATGATATAAAGAAATCTGCGGCTGAAATCAACGCTGATTTTAAGTTTGCTGATGAATCAACAAAACCCACGGAGCCTCCTACGGAGCCTTCCACCGTTATTCCTTCGGATAAACCCTCAGATACTCTTTACGGCGATGCAAACTGTGACAGCAGAGTAACTATAGCTGATGCAACAGCAATTCTCCAGTATATCGGCAATGCGGATTCGTTCGCGCTTTCTGAACAGGGTATGGCAAATGCTGATGTAAACGGGGAATCAGGAATTTCCGCTGACGATGCAGTAGTTATACAGAAAATAGATGCAGGACTTTTATCAGCTGCTGATCTTCCTCTTAAAAAATAATACAAGGTTATCTTAAAAAGTTGCAATTTTTATAGTTTTATGTTATAATAATAAAAAAGGAGGTGAAAGTATGGGAAAGACAGACAGTCAGTTTAAAGCGTTCATTCGTTTTGTCATTGATGCACTTAAAGAGGTTGCTGTAGAAAAGGATGAAAACAAGCGTGCTGAAAAGATGGCGAAAATTATTGAGAATCTTCAGAAAACTTTAGAGGATTAATCTGGTTATATTTTTCAGAGTATGACGAATTTCTTTGAAACTGTTGTTGGATTTGAAAAAAATCATGGTAAAATTCAATTTTCAGCATATAAAATCCCTCACAATCGTGGGGGATTTTTTGCAAATTGGTATTTGTTAGTACAAATTCTTAAAAATATATATTAT
>JAFXAJ010000058.1 GCA_017517145.1 Ruminococcus sp. | reverse complement strand
GCTCGCAGGCTCTGTCGATAGCAATAGCCTCAACCTCGTCAACGCACTGGCATCCGCCGTAGTATCTCTTTCCGGGATAACCCTCAGCGTACTTGTTTGTGAGAACGCTGCCCATAGCTGCCATAACAGCGGGTGTTACGATATTTTCGCTGGCAATAAGCTCAAGGTTGCGGCGCTGTCTTGCAAGCTCCTTGTCCATAGCAGCACCTACAGCTTCGTCATACTTTGATACAAAGCCGATTGAATCCATAAGATCGTTATACATTTTAATCTTCTCCTTATTAAGTATTTGCATAAAAGCTTCTTTAATTATACACTATTTTACAAATTAATGCAATAGTTTCTGAAAATATTTTTATTGAACGTAACCTCTAAAGAATATCCTCCCATGATATAGGATTTTCTGAAACAGATGATTTTGCATAATATTCGAGAATGAGGGAGGAATCCGCAGCATCAACTGAATCATCTCTGTTTACATCACACAAAAGATATTCATTTTTCGACAAATCAGGGATAACTCCCGTAGCTGTGCCAGCGTAAAGCTCCAGAACAGCAGAAGCGTCCTTTGAATCAATGGTATCATCGGAGTTTGCATCACCGAGACCGCTGAAATAATTTATATTATATGTGACAATGGGACGGTTTCCGCCCGGAGGAATAATCTGAATCTGAGATTTATTTTCCTTTTTAAAGGCTTCATCAAGGGTATTCGGAACAGCATGACAGGTATCAGAAATATCTATAACCTCTTTTTTTGTTATAAATGCGCCGTTTTCGTCTTTCTGAGGTGTCTGAGTATTTTTTGTTATAGTGACAGTAAGTCCGTCTGTTCTGACAACTCCTGATTTAGAATAGTATTCATTTTTGTTGGGTATAGAAGCACATTCGATACTCATACGCACAAAAAGAGCATATACGGCAATATCCTCTGTAATAGTTTCGGGATAAGTGCTCCAGCCGTTGAATCCTACCTGAGTATACTCATTGATATGGTATTCAAGCTCGGAGGTATTGATTTTACTCAGGTCAATTGATTCGCCATGGGGAACCTGAATGGTAGTCATAACCTTTCCATTGAAATCAATAATAGTAACCGTATGTGATTCAGCACATAGTGCATCAAAAGGAACAGCACAGAAAGGCATCACAAGGGAAGCTGCTGCTGCAATAAGCTTATTTTTAATATTCATAATTTTCCTTTCTACCTCTGACAAAAAAGAAACGATTTCCTTCAGGAAACTTTTCAAGCAATTCAGCGTATATATCGTATGGCATTTCAAGAAGCATGAAATTGGCGGAAATAAATGTCTGGTCGTCAATATCATATTCAAATATAGCATAGAGAACAACACTATTCCAGTTTACAGATTCAGCCATTTCTTCGGCAGAAAATTTATAATCCTCAAAGTATTCTTCAATAGTTTCTATTCTTTGAAAACCTGCATATCTCGTATTGATATATAAGTCAATATCACGGCGGAACTGTCTTTCACGATAATCAGGCAGCATATTATCACCCTTATTCATTTTCGTCAGCATCTTTGAAATCTTTGTTTTCCGTTAATTGTTTAAGCTTGATTTTATAGCTTATTATACCTGCAGCAGCGGATGAGATAACGAATGTGGCAGCAATAACAACAAAAGCCCACACAGGAATTTTTTCGTTGGCAGTATTTTCAGCCATAGTCACGGAAAATTCAATTATCGGTGAGATCATAGTTAACCTCCTCGTTTTTTATGATAAGCCCGATAATTCCGCTGTAGAATGCAGCAGGGTCGCACATAATTTTTTCACCTATATACCTTGCCTGTGTCATATCAGGGGCAAAGAGTTTCAGAACCATAAGGTCGTTTTTAACATCATGAAATCTGGCGGAGATATAACAGCCGTTATCTGTTTCGGAATATTGAATATCTACTTCTTTTTCATTGCGCTTGCGGGTGAAATATTTGGTAGCAGCCATAACGAGGTTATCCCTGCTTGATTTCGGTGCATAGCCTTTCAGGGTTTTGGCGCAGGCAGCACCTTTAGGCAGTAGAACATAGTTTTCATCGCCATTTTCGTCTTTCTCAGTGCGGATATGACCATTTTCCAGCAGAAAGGCAATGGAATCCTGATAATAAAAATAATTAACAAGCCCTGTAGCCACAAGTATATCATACATGTGTTCTGTGTTTATAGGTTTTTGAAGCTTATGCAGCAGATAGCAAATGAGAATATTAAGCGTCGGCATATCTTTAATTTCCGTATCTGCTTTCTGCGATATTTTAAATTCGTTATGATTCTGCATTGTAGTCACCTCCGCAAATGGTATCAGCAAAAATTGGGGTAATCCAGCATAGCTGAAAGAAGTGCGATATTTACAGCTGATTCTACATATACCACAGCACGTGGAATAGTACAGCAGGGGATGCTGCCCTTTGCCGCAGGGCGGAACGCCGCCTTGAGGGTAATCGGCATACCGGAGGATACGCCGCTTATCATACCGCCGTGACTGTTAGTTTTTGTCATGGAATAGCCTTGTTTGTTTATATACGATGAGTCGGCAAACTGACTTCCTGCCATAGCAGCGGAAGAAAATCCTGCTCCGTATTCCAATCCTGTAATATCTGGGATAGTAAAGATAAGCTGAGCGATGCTATTTGTAAGACCGCTGAAAAGAGGAGAGCCAACGCCAGAAGGAACGTTTACGCAGGCACATTCAACGATTCCTCCGAGAGTTTCATCAGCTTCGGCAGCCATAGAAATATCTTCCAGCATTTTCCAGCCCTTTCTGTCATTGATAACGGGAAAATCCTTTGTTCTTACGCTTAACAAAGCATCCCGTGAAATATTGACAGTGTCAAAGGGATTGTCTTTTGTATTGTGAATCTGTGAAATATGAGCGCCGGTATAGATACCGCGTCTTTCAAGAATCTGACCGCAGACAGCGCCTGCAAAGCAAAGCGGCAGGGCAAATCTTTGTGAAATCAGTGAATTTTTCACCGTATCGCAGTATCCACGGCTGCAAACAGCACCGGTATAATCTCCGTGTCCATAGCGGAAATTTTCAGGCATATCGAATTCATCTTTTTTGGGCGGATTATTTTTCAGCACAGCACAGAGAGGACTGCCAGTAGTGCGTTCATTTTTTATGCCTGAAAGGATTCTTGGAGCCGGAATTTTTCCGCCGCCAAGATTTTTTACAGAAAGTCTGCTGAGAAATTTGCCGATTTCTTCGGCATTGATATACTCACCGACAGGTAGACCGGTTATGGTTATTCCTACAACGGAATCATCATCTTCGCCAAAATACGAAACAGAGATATTATTGTTCCATATCAATGACATATACTTTACCTCCGAGTCGTGCGTAATCATCAAAGAAATCAGGGTAGGATTTTTCAGCGGATTCAGCGCCTTTTATGATAACATCACCGCTGCATCTGAGGGCAGCGATAGCCGCAGCCATAACAATTCGATGGTCTCCGAAGCTGTCAACAATACCGCCGCTGAGTTTTTCCGTAGGTACAATTTCAAGTCCGTCAGTCGTAACTGTAACGTTACCGCCGAGATTATTTAGCATCTCAGCGCAGGCACTCAGACGGTCACTTTCCTTGATTCTGAGACGTTCAGCGTTATAAATTATTGAAGTTTTGCTGCCGTATGCTCCAAGTACTGAGAGAATAGGAACGAGGTCGGGTATATCTGAGCAGTCGGCGTTATATCCTGATATTTCACCATTTACAGTAGATTTATCAATAATATCCGTAATGGCTTTATCACCCTGAACGCTCTTTTCATTGAGATTCTGAATATTGACATCTGAACCGAGAGCGTTTGCAACAAAGAAAAAAGCAGCCTGAGAATAATCTCCTTCAACTTTTTCGTCATAAGGGGTATATTTCTGACCGCCTTTGATGATGAAGCTGTTTTCGCTTTCTGTAATAGTAATGCCAAAGCGTCTGAGAATATCAATTGTAATATCCACATAAGGACGGGATTCCAGACGGGAAGTCATGATTATTTCGGAATCCTCGCTGACAAGGGGCAGAGCAAAAAGAAGTCCTGTAATGAACTGAGATGAAACATTTCCTTCAATTTCGTAAATCCCACCGCTGAGTCTGCCGCTTATTGTGTAGGGCATATCATTGGTATTAAATTTTATACCGTGTCTGCTCAATTCACGTTTGTAAATGTCAATCGGACGCTGAGGGAGTCTGCCTTTGCCATGGAATACTGATTCAGCACCGAGAGCAGCGGCAATTGGCATAACAAAGCGAAGGGTAGAACCGCTTTCGTTGCAGTCGATTGAAGCAGTACCGTTTATACTGCTGCTGATACCCTTTACGGTTATGGTATTTTCTTTTACATCAAAGGATGCACCAAGAGCTGACATAGAAGAAATTGTAGCTTCGATGTCCTTTGACATGGTAATGCCTGAAAGTACAGATGTGCCATCAGCAAGTGCAGCGCAGATTACTGCACGGTGAGCACAGCTTTTAGAGGCGGGAATAGAGAGATTTCCTTTGAGAACAGAGGGGCTGAGTCTTACATCCATGGTTTAACCCTCCATAAGCTTGTAAAATTCAGCAACAGTAACTCGTCTGATTTCAACTGAGCCGATTTCAGGGCATACAATATAGCTGATAGAATCAGATTCGCATTTCTTGTCTTTTGAGCAGAAGGGCAGCAGTTCACTCATTGGAATATCTGTTGAAACGGGAAGCTTGTACGCTTCTACACATTTTTCGAGACGTTCCGCAATATCATTGCTGCAAAAACGGCGTGTAATCAGACACATACCCGTTGCAACACCCATACCATGGGTATAATTGGTATAATTGTGCCAGCCTTCGATAGCATGACCGAGGGTATGACCAAAGTTAAGAGTAAACCGTTCACCTCTGTCGAACTCGTCGTTTTCCACAACCTGTCGCTTAATGTCAACGCAGGTATAGACAATCTCGTCCGTGATTTCGTGGATATTGCTGATATTGTGACTTTCGCACAGCTCAAAGAGTGACTTGTCACGAATCATGCCGCATTTTATAACTTCTGCCATACCGCAGGCAAGTTCAGCCTCAGGGAGAGTACGGAGAATATCGCTGTCACAGATAACGAGAGCAGGCTGTTTGAAAGCGCCCACAAGATTTTTTCCTCCCTTAATGTCGATGGCAGTTTTTCCGCCGACAGAGGAATCAACCTGAGCAAGCAGGGTAGTTGGAATCTGTACGAATTCAATGCCACGAAGATATGATGCCGCAGCAAATCCTGTAATATCGCCTACAACACCGCCGCCGAGAGCTATGAGGAAATCGCTTCGTGTGAGTCCTTTTTCGCAGAGAAAATCAAAGATTTGTCCGAGAGTCTGGAGATTTTTCGACTGCTCTCCATGGGGAAAAACGAATACATCGGCAGATATACCGCTTTTTTCAAGACTGTTAAGCAGAACGGAGGAATACAGTTTGTCCACTGTATCATCTGTAATAACAACAGCTTTTTTTGAATTGAGTACAGCTGAAATAAGTTTGCCGCTTTCGGATAAAGCACCTCTCTCGATGTGTACATCGTAGGGGGTACTTGTGTTAACTCTGATATTCTTCAAGGAAATCACGCTCCATAGTTTATTATTTACCATATTAATTATATCATATCCCATATCTGTTGTCAAGGCGTTTTTGTGCAAAAACACGAAAAATAATAGGCTGTAATATATGATATTACGTCGTAAAATGTGTTAAATTGCCGAAAATGTGAAAGAATGAAAAAAATTTTCAAATAGCTATGGACAAATTTAAAAAAATGATGTATAATATAAAAGTATATGAAATCTGTCGGGCTGATGTAATATCCCGATATATATTATGGAGGCAAAACCAATGAATAAAATCAAAAAAATTATAGCTGCAACTGCGGCTTTAACACTTGCATCAACGCTGGGAGCATGTACTCCTTCCGTGGGCAGCGGTTCAACATCTGCACTTACCGTAGGTGAAAAGGAAATACCCTCAGGTATATTTATTTATTATACTATGCAGGGATTCAGTGAAGCTCAGTCTGTTGTAATGGGACAGAACAGCGAAGCAACAGAGATTAAAGATATAAAAAATTCAAACATTGACAGCATTGAGTCATCTGTTTGGATTCAGAATAAAGCTACAGAGTATTGTGCTGATTATGCAGGACTTATAACAGAATTTGAGGCTATCGGTGGTCAGCTTACTGCCGAGGATCTTGATTCCGCTGAGGAAATGGCTAATTATTACTATACACAGGATCCCAGAATTGCTGAAAACGGTATAAGTCTTGATTCTATGAAGAAAATTGCAGAAAGTACATTCATGGAACAGGCAATATTTGAGCATTATTACGGTTTTGAGGGCGAAAAGGGCTGCTCTGAGGAGGAACTTAAAGATTATTTTGATGAAAACTTTGCTCGTGTAAAGTATGTTTCAATCAGCCTTGCAGATGATGAAGGCAATAAGGTTGCTCCCGATAAGGAGAGAGAGCTCCGTAAGCTTGCTGATACTTATGCGGAGCAGGTCAACAAAAAGACAGGCGATCTTAATAAAATGCACGAACTCGACGCTGTAAGCGATGAGTATGATGAATATGTTGCTGCAAATACAACAACGGCTCCCGGTGAGACAACAGCTGCTACAACTACAACGACTACAACAACAGCAGCTGATGAAACAACAACAACAACTACAACTGATCCCTATGCAAACGAAAGACTTATCCAGAAGCAGGCATCTACCGAAGCTGCTGACACTACAGAAACTGCTGAAACCGAAACAGAAACAACTGAGACAGTTGAGGAGACAGAAGCTGAAAAGAATACTCGTCTCTTTAATGAATATATTTTCAATGAACTTGGACTCGGTAAAGCAGAAGTATATCAGTATGATGACACTACTCTTTATGTTATCATGAGAGCAGATCTGAGAGAGCGTATGACAGAGGATGACTATTGGAGCGAGGACTATATTCTTAATCTCCAGTCTGTAAGATATTATGACGAATTTATAAAGTATCTCGATGAAAAGACAGATGCTCTTGAAATTGTGAAAAATAAGTCAGCTTACAGAAGATATGAACCCTTTAAGCTCCAGCTTGAAGCAATGGAATAAGAAAAACAGCGGCTTCCGAAATGGAAGCCGTATTTTATTGGTATAAAGCGTATCCGTCAGCTGATTCAGATGCTTTTACAAGTTCAATCTGTCGGGAGATTATATCGGGATTATCAATCCATTCATTTTCGCCTGCAATTCCAGCCCATTTATCGTATTTTCCGCATTTATAAGCTGCCAGACCTATTACAAGCTGTACATTTCCGTTTTGAGCAAGTTCTTCCCATTGCCGCAGAGTTGCCTCGAAGGGGCAGACAGCATTATTGAATCCATAGTATATCTGAGGAACAATATAGTCGGCATAGCCTGTATTTTTTGTCCATAATTCCACATCAGCATATTGTGTATTATAATCAACATTTATGTTTCCCTGAGGACTTATGCCGAATTTCAGCCTGTCATCGTGATTTTTAACAGTATCGTACAGGGATTTTACCATAGCAGTTATATTTTCACGCCGCCAGCTGTCACGGTCAGAACATCCGCTTGCTTCAAAGGCTTCGGCATCGAAAGAGTCATCGGCAGTGGGATAAAAATAATCGTCAATATGGATTCCGTCAACACTGTAATTTTCAACAATTTCTTTGGCAGTATTGCTGATAAGCTCAGTAACAGCGGAATAAGCAGGGTTAAGATAGTATCTGCCGTTAACAAGCCGAACCATAGGACTTCCTGAATTAATCCATTGTTTTACAATGAATGAGTCGGGAAGCTTTTCCATATCCTCTTGTTTCTGCATACGATATTGATTTATCCATGCATGAACTGAAATATCCATAGAGTGAGCTGTATCAAGAAATGTTTCAAGGGGATCGAATTCGCCATCAAGATATGTACCCTTGGGGTAAATATCTGATTTATAGTATGCATCACCTTCCGGATGTGCATGAAAATACACAGTATTTATGCCCTCTGCTGACAGTTCTGACAGCATATTTCTGACAGCTTCGATAAACTCCGGTTCTGTTTTTCCGGAGATATATTCAGGAAATTCCAGATACGGCAGCCAAGTTGCTTTCTGTACGGAATAGTTAAGGGGCATATAGCTGTCAGATGAAATGACTGTATTTTCTGTTGCAGGCTGCGTAATATCAGTCGTATTTTCAGTATTAATCGAACAGCCTGTAAGAAGAATTGTTCCTGTCAGCAGAATTGAAACGATTTTTTTCATAAGTACCTCCTCATTCTGAGTGATAAATAATATGAGAAAAGGTTTCAGAATTATTACAATTTAAAAAGCCATAAATACATAAACCCGCTGAATACTGCGGATTTTCTGTTATATGACATATTGTGGCATCTATTGACATAAAATGAAATTTGTTATATAATAAGAATACATACAGATTTTTTCGGGAGATGAATAATATGAAAAAGAATTTTAAAAATATATCAGCTGTTCTTGCTGGAATTATGTTTCTTTCGGCAACATCCTGCGGAACTGTCGTAAAACCGGTAAATTCACCTTCAGTTCATACAGGAACTCTGCCTGTAGGAGAATCTATAGGTACTACAACAGATGCAGAATCTGTAAAACCAACAGTTACTGTTGGGACTGAATCTGTTGCAGATACAACGGAAACTACAACAGAAAAGACAACAGAAGCTACTGCTGCTGATGTTATGCGTGGTAATCTTTATGATTCAAAAGGTACGCTGCTTATGTTCAGTGAAATGGACGGCAGCGGCAAGGAAGTTCGCATGACTAATGACAGCAATAAAGTAGCCTTTGCAAATGTACTCAATGAAATGTCGGAGGGAATTGACCTTACTCTTGATAAAACTCTGAGAAAGCCGAATCCTACGGCAATTGCAGAGGGGGATTACGGTCAAAGCGTACAGCTTACATTTGACGCAGATAAGCAGAATGCGGTGTATGATTATATGTCAAGCATGGGGATGAAGGGTTCAGCAGTTGTAATGCGCAGTGACGGTTCGCTTGTTGCTCAAGTTTCGTGTCCTTCTTATGACCCTGACCAGTATTATGGTGTAGAAACAGAAGAAGATCTTGCATGGGGAACTTATGGTAACAAGGCATTCCAGAATTTTCCTCCCGGTTCATGCTTCAAAATTATGTCTGAGGTTATAGCTGACAAGCATGGCATATATTCGCTCCATGACGAAGGAGAATGGTTCTTTGACGGTGTTTCAATTGTAAACTGGGATCACGATACAAATTATGGTTATCCTATGGAGAGAAGCCTGTATTCTGCATTTGTAAACTCCAGCAATATCTTTTTTGCAAGAGCCTTTGACCAGATAGGAAAAGAAGCTGTTCTAGCGGATCTTGATGATATATTCCATTTTGTGAGCGATATTAAATGTGATTTCGGCGTAATCGGAAATAACGTAGAAATTTATTGTAACGATGACCTTAGACGTACAGCATTCGGTCAGTCTTATGTTATGACCTGTCCGATTTATCTTGCGGCACTGGGCAGAGAAGCTGTTTTCGGTGATATGGTAAGACCTTTTGCAGTCCAGAATATAGTTGATACTGCTGACAGCAGTGCTGTCATTTCCGCAGGTTCGCAGCCTAATGATATAATAGGAAGTATTCCTGAAAACTGCCGTCAGAATCTTCTGGACGGCATGAAAGGAGTTGCAAGCGGATTGGGTGTATCAGTTCCGCAGGGATATGAGCTTTATGCAAAGACAGGAACTGCCGAAACATGGGAAAATGATTTCCTTTACATAACAGGAGTAGTAAAAAATACCGCAGATGATGGCTCAGCTGTTTATAATGATTATAGCAGCTATGACGGTTCTTATATTATAGTAATGCAGGTAAGAAATCCGGCATATTTCGGTTATAATTTTGCAAGTGAATCATCAGCACTTTATCAGGGAATAGTTAATGCTGTTCTTAATAATTGATACAAAAACCCCCACAGAATCATAATAGATTCTGTAGGGGTTATTTTTGTATGTTTACACTATATTTTTCAATCGCATCTGTATTATTACATTTTCAGCAATAGTGGCAATAAATTCAGCGTTTTGAGGCATATAAGCCGTTGTAACAGAAGTTGTATTCAGTGTGTAATTGCAGCTGTTAAGATTACCGCTATACCATGTTTCGTAAATTGATTTAGTAATAGAACGATTAATACTCAGTGGAGTTCGCTTATATTTTGATGCAAGCGAATGATATATTCCTGAAATAATATCACTTTCAAGAGGCTGGCTGAGGTAAAGCCATATTGCCTCTGTAAGATAGGTGTATCCGACTAAACCGGATTTGAAACCGATAGCATTAAGTTCAATTAATATCATATCGTTTACAATCATTTTCAATTCGGGATTTTCTTCAAGAAATTTAAGTACAGATAATTCAATCATGGCATTCTCCTTAGCGAACTTTTTATAAGAGTATCACTTTAATAATACCCCATAATAATATACACTATATTTCAAGTTTAGTCAACGATTTTTCGAGTTGATGAACTTGCTTTTAGTATATTTTAACATAAAACTAATAAATAAAATGGGTAAATATGGGTAGGATGTGTATTGACAAAAGAACGAATCTGTTATATACTGTATATATAACAGTTAAACAGTTATAAACAGTGTATAACAGTTATGCATAACATTAAGGGAAATGTTGGAGGTGTACAATGAAAATCTATCAGAATTCAAATGAACCTATCTACAAACAGATAGCCTCGCAGCTGAGAGAGCAGATATTGTCAGGTCAGCTTAAAGCAGGAGAAGCCTTGCCCTCTATTCGTGTGCTTGCACAGAATCTTAAAATCAGTGTTATAACCACGATGAAGGCTTATGAAGAACTTGCGGCAGAAGGTCTTGTAACTGCTTCGAAGGGCAAAGGGTATTTCGTAAATGAGCAGGATAAACAGATGCTTGCGGAACAGCATTTACGGCAGCTTGAGGACAGCCTAACAGAAGCTATACGCTCCGCAAGGATAGCGGGACTTGATGTAGATGAAATATGCGAAACCCTGAGAACATTATGGGAAATGGAAAATTGAAAGGATAGGTAAAGTTATGGAAAATGTATTAAAAATAAACGGAATTACAAAGAAATACAAAGGATTTACTCTCGGCGCTGTTAATGCAGAGATTCCCTGCGGATTTTCAACAGCACTTATTGGTGCAAATGGTGCAGGAAAAACTACTCTCATAGATATACTCTGCGGAGTTACAGGTAAAACAAGCGGTGAATGTGTATATTTCGGCAATAAGACAAATATTGACGACAGTGAAGTAAGAAATCGCATAAGCTACTGTTCATCAGCAAATTTCTTTCCTCTTACATGGGATTTAAAGACAATTGCAAATGCTATGGAAATCGGTTTTGATAATTTTGACAGAAATAAATTCAGTGAATTATGCAAACGCTTCAAGCTTGATGACCCTGCTGCAAAGAAGCAGAAAAAACTTATGAAGATGTCAGACGGAAACAAAATGAGAGCATATCTTGCGGCTGTACTTGCCAGAGATGCGGAACTTATAGTTCTGGACGAGCCTGCATCTTCCCTTGACCCTCTTGCCCGTGATGTGCTCTGCGAAATTTTCAGAGAATACATAGCTGAAGGAGACGGCAGCAGAAGCGTTATTTTCTCAACTCACAATATTGCCGATATGGAATATGCCACAGATTACGCAATATTCATGGCTGACGGAAACATTATAGAACAGGGATTCGTTGAGGATTTAAAGGAGAAATACATCCTCATTCACGGAGATGCAAAGGATTGTGAAAAAGCAAAACCCTACATGATTTCCTGCACATCCAACAGCATGAATTTCGAGGGAATTGCTCTTGCTGAAAACCTTGTGAAGCTCACACAGCTTGATACAGCCGTTGAAAAGCCGAATCTCCAGCAGTTAAGCGTTGGTATTCTCAGAAAGGCGGAGGCAGATGAAAAATAACAGTACAAGTCTTTCGCAGGCTTTTAAGCTTTATACCGGAGTAGGGCTTCCTAAATGTATATTTCAATTATCGTTTTTGCTTATATGGTTTGATGCAGTATTATTATTCTTTATGAACCTTGCTGATGATGGCGATGTTTCGCTGCCTGTACGTGCTCTTAGCAGTATTGCTTGCTTTATGTTTATTAATCTGAGAATCATGGGTTCGTATGATATAGGATATAATGCAGGAAAATTTTTCCGCACAGTAAAAGAACCTATAAGTATACACGCAAAATATCATATCGGTACAATAATAGAGTCAGTTGCGATGATTATGGTCAATTATCTTTTAATGGCAATAATTTATTCGGAGATATGGGAATGTATAGTAATGGCTGTTTTCATGATTGTCATAAAAGGTCTGACAAATCTTCTTGAATTTATCAGGAAGCCTCCATTCAGAGTTATCGGCTTGTGTGTTCTGGGAATAATGATGTATATTCCGTATATTGTATTTTTAATAATGCATAGAAACGGAGTGGATTTTCAGCCTGAGCCATGGTATATTCCAGTTGCGGTTCTTGCAATTGCATTTCTTGTATTAAGTGAATATATCGTGCTTAAAAATTTCAGAAAAAACTGGTATAGGGATTGAGGTGGACTTTATGAAAGACTTTTTTAAGGCATATAAGCTTTATTTTAAAGCGTCATTCAGCCCGATACTTATAGGCGTCAGCGTACTTTTTAATGTATTTACCTGCTTAGCTATGATATTTAGATATGCAAAGATAACAGATGAAGGTTATATGAGTATGATTGGCACTATAATAGGAATGTCAAATTTATTTCTGATTATATGGTTAATGGGCGGTAAACCTATAATAGTCAATAATAAATTCTTTTTGTCAGCCAGCTGTAATAAAGCTTTATTTACAACAGCACCAATAGCGGCAGGATTGACAGTAGAAATGATTTACAGTACTATATTGATAACAGTTTCATATTTTGCTCTTGAAAGAGCCGCATTGCCCGATGTTATAATAATGCTTGCGTTTAATATGGTATTTTCATCTTTTATAATATCAATGGCGAAGATGCCAAAAATGTTTGTTCCGTTCATTATAAGTGATATACTGCTGTTTTCTCAGCCTGTTATATTCTCAAATGAAAACTTTAAGTGGAAAAACGGCTTTGGATTTGAACTTCCGCAGGCTGTTCTGATAGCCGCAGTTATGCTTATTGTTGGCATTGGTCTGAATATTATTGTGATGAATTTATGGTGGAATAAATCGGGAAGAAGTTTTAAAATTGAACCGCAAAAAATGTACTTGTAGTTGGGAATAAATAATGTAGGGTGATTCTATGAAAGATTTTTTAAAAGCATATAAGCTTTATTTTAAAACGGCATACAGCCCGGGATTAGCAGTTGTTGGTATTTTTCTGATGTTGTTCAATATAATTGCAATTCTGGCGATAGGCTGGTATTTTGAAGAAAAAATGCAAATTGAAATGGCTATGCTTCCTATACCTGCGTTTCTTCATTCGTTTGTTATATTTTTTTTCCAGAGATATGACAGAATGATACAGAACAAGTTTTTCTTATCAATAAAAAATGCAAAGCTATATTACACAATTGTTCCAACGGTTGTAGTAGGCTCAGTATTCCTGATATTTGATATTATAAGCTTTGTTCTGGTACTGGGCCTGTTTAACGGGGAATATGCAGGGGATCTACTTATCATTTATTCAATATGCTCTGTTTTAGTTACTTTTGGGCAGATAGCGGAGGATATGCCAAAAATGAGAGCTATTACTATATTTGTTATGATTTTCGGAATGTTCTTTACACTGCCTGTTATCTGCACTGTTATGGGATATAATCAAGGCTTGGGCTTGCCGTTGGGAATAGATATACTTATATCACTGGGGATTTATACAGTCGGGGCAGCATTGATAATCGGTATAATGAATTTATGGTGGCATAAATCAGGAAGAAATCTTAAATTTAAAGAAAAGCGAAAGAGTATATTGGGTATAGAATTCTGAAAGGAAAATTTATGAAAAAATTTTTTAAAGCATACAAATTGTATATGAAAACATCTTTTAGTCCGATTATGACAATATTCTGTTCATTTATGTGTATAGGGCTTTTTTTCGCAGCATTTGTATCTCCGGAAAAAAGCAGCAGTAAAGAATATTTGTCAATGATTGGCGTAATCGGAATGGGGCATCTTTTCATATTTCTGAATTTTATAATGGGAATTTTCTCCACACGAAATCACAAATTTTTTATGTCAACGGAATCAGCAAAAAAATTGTATACAGTAGTTCCTATGGTTTCAACCTTGACGGTTTGCCTGATTTATGATATAATTATGTATGTAATCGCATATTTTGCATGGGATTCCGCAGGAAAATCTGATATACTTATTGTAAATGCCCTCGGTACATTTTTTGCCTGTCTTACAGCATCTTCATCATATATGTCAAAGCTTGAAGCAGTAAGCATTATTGGCTATTTGTTTATGACGTTTCAAAGTGGATTGTATAAGGCAATGGGTTTAAACGGCGGATTCGGACTTGAACAGGGAACAGCTGTAATAATTGCGATAATTATTTATATTGCAGGAATCAGCCTGAATGTTATAATGATGGAGCTTTGGTGGAATAAATCCGGTAGAAATTTCAACAAAAATAATATTTCTGTCGGGTACCAGATGTTAGGCAAATAGCGGCTCAATCCTGCTGAAATCAACTCAGGAGGAAAACAATGACAAACAAAATCAAAGACATTCTAAATCAGCTTGACTGGAAGAATTTTGTAATGATTCTCATTGCAGGCTGCATCAACGCATTTGGAGTTACGGTTTTTTTAGCTCCTGTAAAGCTGTATGACAGCGGCATTTCAGGAACGTCAATGCTGTTGTCGCAGCTTACATCAGGTAAAGTTTCACTTTCGGTATTTCTTATAATTCTGAATATACCGCTGTTTTTATTCGGACTGAAAAAACAGGGCAGAGCCTTTACAGTATATTCCCTTTTTGCAGTTGCGGTGTATTCAATAGCAGCATGGCTGATAACAGATGTACTTCCAATTGATGTATCAATGGCATCGCCTCTTGCAGGAACAGATTTGCTGTTGTGTGCGCTGTTCGGCGGAATAATTTCAGGTGTTGGAAGCGGTCTTACAATACGTTTCGGTGGAGCAATTGACGGAATTGAAGTAATGTCAGTTATCTTTGCAAAAAAATTGGGAATGTCCGTTGGTACCTTTGTAATGATATATAATGTTATTCTTTATATTATCTGCGGTATCGTTATGGGCAGCTGGATTCTGCCTCTTTATTCCATAGTAACATATATGGCAGCGTTAAAAACGGTTGACTTTATAGTTGAAGGACTTGACAGATCAAAGGGTGTAATGATAATAACTGAAAATCCCACAGAGGTTGCGGAAGTGCTAATGAGTACATTTGAAACAGGTGCAACAATAATGCCTGCAATGGGAGGATATTCCAAGGCAGAAAAACACGTTGTATATTTTATAGTAAACCGTTTCCAGATTTCGAGAATGAGAACACTCGTTCATGCTGTTGATCCAAAGGCATATATGACAATCACTGAAGTAGCGGATGTATTTACAAGTGTATAGGTG
>JAFXAJ010000057.1 GCA_017517145.1 Ruminococcus sp. | reverse complement strand
GTTATTTATGCAAAGTGCACGAAGAAGTCAAGAAGTCAAGAATTCATGTCCTTAGAATGACTTCTTCATTTAGTCCACTAAAGCGATAAAACAACTGCCCACTATTTCTGCTTGATTCTGAAAGCGCTGTTGCTGATTTTTGAAGCGTCAAAGCCTTTTTTCTCACGCTTCTCACGGCGGGGCTTATTCTGCTTTTTCTGCTGCTGTTCCTTCTTTTCAGCCTCATCATCAAGGCGCATAGTCAGCGCTATACGGCTGCGCTTTACATCAACTTCAAGAACACGCACCTTTACAATTTCGCCAACCTTTACAGCTTCAAGAGGATGCTTTATATATCTGCTGCATATCTGTGAGATGTGCACAAGTCCGTCCTCATGTACGCCGATGTCAACAAATGCGCCGAAATCAATGATATTGCGGACTGTTCCCACAAGCTCCATACCCGGTTTAAGGTCTTTGATTTCCATAACATCTCCGCTTCTCAGGAGAGGAGGAGGAAGCTCGTCACGGAGGTCACGACCAGGCTTTTTCAGCTCGCTGATAATATCTGTAAGAGTGGGTGCGCCGATTCCAAGCTTTTCGCTTACGCTGTTAACGTCAACAGAGTCGGACACGGATATTCCACCCCCTGCTACATCTGCAAGAGTGAAGCCGCTTTCGTTTATGAGAGCTTCGGCAGCCTTGTAGCTTTCGGGATGAACAGCTGTATTGTCAAGGGGATTCTTTCCGTCACGGACACGGAGAAAGCCTGCACACTGCTCGAAAGCCTTTTTGCCAAGCTTCGGAACTTTCATAAGCTCTTTTCTGTCTGTGAATCTGCCGTTTTCCTCACGGTATGCAACGATATTCTTTGCAACGGCAGAGTTTATTCCTGCTACGTAGGAGAGCAGAGAATGTGAAGCTGTATTCAGGTCAACGCCTACGGAGTTAACGCAGTCCTCAACAACTCCCGAAAGAGCGTCATTCATACGTGCCTGGGGCATATCGTGCTGATACTGTCCTACACCAATAGCCTTGGGTTCAATTTTTACAAGTTCAGCAAGGGGGTCCTGCAAACGTCTTGCAATGGACACGGCACTTCTGAGAGATACGTCATAGTCGGGGAATTCCTCAGCTGCAAGCTTTGATGCGGAATATACAGACGCACCTGCCTCGCTTACTACGATATAGCTGACCTTCTGGGGAATTTCGCTGATGACCTCAGCGGCAAACTGCTCAGTTTCACGGGATGCAGTTCCGTTTCCGATAGAAATTGTAGTTACGTTATGCTTTTCAATAAGCTCCTTGATAATCTTCTTTGAGAGGGCTATA
The DNA here is from genome assembly GCA_017517145.1 of Ruminococcus sp. Classification (GTDB taxonomy): domain Bacteria; phylum Bacillota; class Clostridia; order Oscillospirales; family Ruminococcaceae; genus Ruminococcus. Next base: position 12,995 of record JAFXAJ010000057.1, on the reverse strand, counting down.
TTTGTCTTGGGACCCGGTGTGCAGTATACCACGTTTGTATCAAGAACCTTGCCTGTAGCGTCAATTACAGCAACCTTGCAGCCTGTACGGTAGCCGGGGTCAAGTCCCAGAATAACGCTGTTTTTAAGGGGCGGCTGGAGAAGAAGCTGACGGAGATTTGAAGCGAATACCTTGATAGATTCCTCTGCGGCATTTGCAGTCATTTCAGAACGTATCTCACGCTCGATAGAGGGGAAAATCAATCTCTTGTAGCCGTCCTCGGCAGCTGCACGGACAAGCTCACCGCAGGCATTGTTAGCCTTGATGTACTTGCTGAAAATAATATCCGTAGCAACAGATTCATCAAGGACGATTGAAACCTTGAGGAATCCCTCCTTTTCGCCTCTGTCAAGGGCAAGAACACGGTGATTAGCCACATTTGCGGCAGGCTCGGAGTAGTCGTAGTAGTTCATGTATACGCTGTCAGCCTCTGCATCGGCAGCCTTTGAAGTTACAGTACCCTTTTCGCTTACTGCGGAACGGAGCTTTTTACGAAGCTCTGCGTCATCAGAGATGTCCTCAGCAATAATATCCATAGCGCCCTGAATAGCAGCGGCAGCGTCGGGAACTTCCTTTTCCTCATTTACAAAAGCAGCAGCTTCGGCTTCGGGGTCTGTGCCGTTTTCCTGTGCCATGATAATAACAGCAAGGGGTTCAAGGCCTTTTTCACGGGCGATGCTTGCACGTGTACGTCTTTTCGGCTTGAAGGGACGGTAGATGTCCTCAACTTCAACGAGAGTAACAGCAGCGGAGATAGCATTTTCAATTTCGGGAGTCATTTTCTCCTGCTCCGTAATAGCTGTGCGGACTTCCTCCTTACGCTTTTCAAGATTGCGCAGATATGTAAGTCTGTCGGAGAGTTCACGGAGAATCTGGTCGTCCAGAGAGCCTGTGACTTCCTTTCTGTAACGGGCGATAAAGGGAATTGTAGCGCCCTCGTCAATAAGGTTTACAGTATTGTCAACCTGCTCCTGTCTGAGCGAAAATTCCTGTGCAAGAGTTTTATTTATATCCATATTTAACCTTCCTTACATGATTTGATTTATTCTGTCTATCCATGAAAACAGAGTCTTTGCAATATCCCTGTAAACGGCGATATTATTCTTTTCATTGAGCACCTCGTGACGCATATTGTCGAAAAGTCTGTGGGAGATGCTTTCGTAGCCTTTTCTGCGGAGATTTTCAACAGCCTTGAAGAATTTCTTTTCCGACAGCATAACGGGGTCTTTTTTTCCCGAAATAAAGCGTATGGGCAGCTGCGGTGATTTCACATCCCAGCCCTTGCTGCTGTATGTTTCTTTCAGCAGATACAGCAGAGCGTCAAAGCCGTTGAGGGTATATATAAAGTTGGAGAGAGAATTTGAATTGAACTCCTCTACCACTTCCTTACGGCTGCATATCCACGAGTGTGGCACAGAGCCGAATCCCCTGTTGAACAGCTTTTCCGAAGCTTCTTCAATAGTTTCAATACGTTCACGTTTCTGCTTGTCAACAGCAGCAGTAGAGCATATCGCTCTTACGGGACGGGAGAAACGGCTATAGGAGGGCGAACCGAGAAGAATCAGTCCGTCAATGAGATTATCGTTTTCTTTGAGGAAGCATCTTGCTCCCAGTGAACCCATGCTATGGGCAATCATAAAACAGGGCAAATCGGGGAAAACACCGTGAGCTATACTGTTCATCTGTGCTATATCCGCTACAAAGCCTTCACCGCCGTTGGGGTACATATATCCTAAGTCATCGGGGGAAGCTATACTCTTACCGTGTCCCCTGTTGTCGTGAATGACGGTGATGAATCCCTGTTCTGCCAGATAGTCCATGAAATCGAAGTATCTTTCCTTGTATTCGTTCATGCCGTGAACAAGCTGAACGACGCCGCATACATTGTCCGTAGGGACAGCGGCAACGGCTGAAATTTCCAGACCGTCAAAATCAGAAATAAAATTCAGTTCCTTTAAATCAGCATTTATCATATATTCACCTACAGTGTAAACAGCCGGAGATAACCGGCAAAATTCAAAAGTACCTTTTTATTTTAACATATAATTTCAGAAATTGCAAGTTATTTATTGAAAACACGAAAAATTATCTGAAAATTATTGGATTGTTTAAGATTATTTTAAGTTATTTGCTATATAATGCAGATATAAGGGAGTTATAGTTATATAAAAAATGAAAAGATAAAAAAAGGAGTTTTTTATATGAAAAAGAGAAATTTTCTGAAAGGTATTTCATCGGCGGCAGCGGCTGCAGCTGCGGCTGTTACGCTTACCGCCGTGTACGCACAGGCAGCCGATACTGTTGTTTACGGTGACGCAAACTGTGACGGCGTTGTTTCAATTGCCGATTCTACGTCTATTCTCCAGTCACTGGGAAATGCTGACTTGTTCGCTTTAAGTGAACAGGGTATGACTAATGCCGATGTTTTCAACAGGGGTGACGGCGTAACGGCTATGGACGCTATTTCTATCCAGAAATATGACGCAAAGCTGCTTGAAACTCTGCCTGAATCATGGAAAGAGGGACAGGGCACAACTGACCCCGTTACAGCTAAGACAATGATACATCTCAACGGCGCATCTGCAACAGTTGAGGGCGACTATGCCGAGGTAAACGGCGGTGTTGTTACTATAAGCCATTCAGGTGAATTCTGGATTGACGGTACTCTCACTGACGGTCAGATTAACGTGAATATTGCTGACGAAGCGGCAGACGCTGAAACTGTTAAAATCTTCCTCAAAGGAGCAAATATCACAGGTAAGACTGCACCTGCAATTTTTGTTACAAATGCCGAAAATACGTCAATAAACATCGTTGACGGCACAGAAAATACAATAACTGACGGCGATGCTGCATACACCGGCGACTGGCTTGGTGCGGCGCTTATCGAGGCTAAGGACGACATTACTTTCAAGGGCGGAGAAAAGGGCACAGGCGTACTTACAATCACTGCAAACACTCAGGACGCTCTTGTATGCAACAATGATATAAAGTTCACAGGGGGCACTGTAAATATTGATACCCTCAATGATACAGATAAGACTAACGCTGTAAACGGCAAGACTTCCGTAACTGTAAAGGATACGGCTGTACTCAATATTGACGCAGAGGGCGACGGTCTGAAATCCTCAAAGGGTGATGTTGCCATAGAGGGCGGTACAGTGACAATCAAGGCTGGAAATGACGCTGTACAGGCTGAAACTACTATTGATATTTCAGGGGGAACTCTTACCGCAGGCGGTGACAGAGGTCTTACTGCTGTTGGCGGCTTGAATATCACAGGTGGTAAGGTTGCCGCTACTGCTACGGATAATCAGGTTGATACAACGCTTATGACAGGCACAACACAGGGTACGCTTCTCTTTAACTGTGTTGATTCGGCTGAAACTGACGGCTGCTGGAAGAAGGCTAATTCCTTCGGCGGATTTGAGTTTACAAAGAAGTTCAAGTATGTTCTGCTCAGCTCTCCCGACTATGCAAAGGGCAAGGAAATTATGTTCTCAAATGCAGTGAATGCATCTGCTGTTCAGCACAGCGGAAACAGCTTTAAATTTGCTGTTGCAGATGTTATAAACACATTCAGCGAGGTTAATCCTGCGGCGGCAGTTCCTCCGTCGGTCAATGCTACACCTGCCGAAGGCTACACAGTAACTCTCAGCGGCACTTCAATTCTCTCGGACGCTCCTGCTGATACGGCTTCATCGGCTGACGGAAAGCTTACAATAACTCAGCCGGGCACATTCGCTGTATCAGGCGAGGCTAAGGATGTACAGATATATATTGACGTTGACAAGACGACATACCCTGACGGAGTAGTTCAGCTTGACTTTATGGGAGCTGATATTTCAAACAGCAAAACTGCTCCGATTTATGTCAATTCTATCGGTGATGAGGTGCAGATAGTTGCAAAGGCTGGCACTGAAAATATAATCTCTGACGGTACTGCACATACCGAAAGCTATACAAACAGTGACGGCGAAACCGTAACCGTTGAGGGTGCTATCTTCTCAAAAGATGACCTTAAAATTAAAGGCTCAGGCACTCTCACGGTTAACGGCAACGTTTCAGACGCTATCGTCTGCAAGAACGATTTGAAAATCTACAACGGTACTATTATTGTAAATGCCGTTGATGACGGTCTGAGGGGCAAGGACAGCGTTACTGTGGGAAATTCCGCAGATACGGACTTTTCTGCTCTTAATCTCACTGTGAATACAACTCAGGGTGACGGTATCAAGTCCACGGGAACTGATGCTTCAACAGCTGATAAGGCTTACGGAAATGTCACAATCAACGGCGGTACACTTGATATTAACTCCCACGCTGACGGCATACAGGGCGAACAGAGCGTTGTTATAAACGGCGGTACAATTGACATTTACACCTACGAGGGAGCAGGCTTCTCAGGCACTGTTTCAGGCAATACAGGAGGCTGGGGAGGAAGTTCTTCTACAGCATCTCCCGATGTTTCCGCAAAGGGCATAAAAGCGGTAGGTCTTTACGATTCCGCAGGTACAACATGGCAGAGTGTGGGAGATATTACAATTAACGGCGGTATGATTACCGTTGATTCCTCTGATGACGCTATCCACTGCGGCGGAGATATGAACCTCTACGGCGGTGTTATGAAGCTTGCTACAGCTGATGACGGCGTACATTCCGACCACAAGGTAACAATCGGACAGGGCACAGCTGATACCTTTGACGATGTGCAGATTATCGTTTCCAAGGGCTACGAAGGCATAGAGGGAATGAACATCACTCAGAACAGCGGTACGGTTATATGCAATACTACCGATGACGGCTATAATGCCGCAGGGGGTGCTGACGGTTCAGGCTCAGGAAATAACATGGGCTGGCGACCGGGCGGATTCGGCGGAACTCAAAGCGGCGGAAGCTATTCCCTTGAATTAAAGGGCGGATTCGGTCTTGTGAATGTGGCTGACGGCGACCATGACGGTTTTGACTCTAACGGCACGCTGACTATATCGGGGGGATATTTCATCACCAACGGTTCAAGTGCTTTTGACTGTGACGGTTCGCTTTCCTGCACAGGGGGCGTATGGGTAGAAAATACAGGCTCCGGCGGTATGGGCGGCGGCATGATGGGCGGAGGAAGTCTCAGCGCATCTGTTACATCAAGCACTTCCGTAAGCAAGGGCGAGAGAATTTCCCTTGTGGACACAGAGGGCAATGTCATAGTATCCTTTATCGCAGGCAAGAATGTGAAGAATCTGAAAGCAGGCGGCAGTAATGTCAAAGGCTCTTTCGTTGTGGGAGGAGAATTAAGCGGTGCTGAATATTTCCAGACCATAGATGAAACACAGCTTGCAGCACACGGCGGAAAGGTAAATAAATCGTAATTAATAATTATTTAATAAAACAAAGTAGGGGCGATATTTACATCGCCCTTTATTTTTACTGTTCATTAGACAAAATACACAAAATCAACAGTAAAATTTATATATACAATTAGATATTATCCCTTGAAATTTTCTTCGAAATATGGTATAATATATTGTATATTATGTATATTAAATTCATATAGGAGTATTCAGTATGACAGCCAAAGAAGAATTTATACAGATTTATACCGAAAATATCAAACGCTCAGGCGCTGATAAGCTTCTGGAATACCTTGAGAAAAAATCAGACTTTTTTACTGCTCCCAGCAGTACACGCTATCATGGCTCTTACGAGGGCGGTCTTGTTGAACACAGCGTGAATGTCTACCACTGCCTGAAAGATTACCTCTCCCGACCAAGGGTAAAGGAAATGTACGGCATGGACTTCTCAGAGGAAAGTATCGCAATTGTTGCTCTGCTCCATGATGTCTGCAAGGTAAATTTCTATACCACAGAAATGCGCAACAAGAAAAATGAAGCTACAGGTCAGTGGGAGAAAGTTCCTTTCTATACTATTAATGATACTCTCCCCTACGGTCACGGCGAAAAATCTGTATATATCATCTCCGGCTATCTCTACGGCGACGGCAGACTCACCCGTGATGAAGCCTGCGCTATACGCTGGCACATGGGCTTCTCAGGCATTGAGGACAAAAATACTATAGGCAAGGCTCTGGAAATGTATCCGCTTGCCTTTGCCCTCCACGTTGCCGATATGGAAGCTTCATACTTTATAGAAGGCTCAGACAAATAAACGACAGCCACACAATGAAAGGGGTTTTATTATGAATTGGTACGATAACGCCATAGTCTATCACATATATCCGCTGGGATTCTGCGGTGCGCCAAAATTCAACGATTTCAACAACAATGACATTTCCTATCGCCTTGACAAAGTGCTGGACTGGATTCCCCACCTCAAGGAAATGAACGTTGACGCTGTTTACTTCGGACCTGTCTTTGAATCTGTTGAACACGGCTATGATACTGTTGACTACAAGAAAATCGACCGCCGTCTTGGCGACAATAACTCTTTCCGCTTTATCTGCGACAGACTTCACGATGCAGGTATCCGTGTTATTCTCGACGGAGTTTTCAACCATGTCGGCAGAAAATTTCCTCAGTTTGTGGATATTCAGGAAAAAGGACAGGGCTCGGAATACTGCGGCTGGTTCCAGAATCTCAACTTCGGCGGACAGTCACCCTGCGGCGACCCCTTCTGGTATGAGGGCTGGAACGGTCACTATAACCTTGTAAAGCTCAATCTCCACAATGTCGGCGTATGCGACCATATCATCGACGCTGTTAACTACTGGATTGAATCTTTCGGAATTGACGGTATACGCTTTGACGCTGCCGACTGCATTGACTTTAACTTCTTCAAGAGAATCCGTGATTTCTGCAAGGGTAAAAAGCCTGATTTCTGGCTCATGGGTGAAATTATCCACGGCGATTATAACCGCTGGGCTAACCCTGATATGCTGGACAGCGTTACTAACTATGAGTGCTACAAGGGACTTTATTCATCTCACAACGACAAGAACTATTTTGAAATTGACTATTCAATCAATCGTCAGTCTGGTGCAAACGGCGGTATATACAAGAATATCAACCTTTACACCTTTGTTGACAACCACGATGTAAACCGCCTTGCAAGCACTGTAAATAATCCTGCACATCTGCCCCTTATCTATACAATGATGTACACAATGCCCGGTATTCCGTCAATTTACTACGGCAGTGAATACGGTGTTCAGGGACGCAAGGAAAACAACTCCGACGATAATCTCCGTCCATGCCTGCACCTTGCTGATATGGAGCGTGAGAACACGGCGCTTTATAAGCATATCGTAAAACTTGGAAGAATCTACAAGGCTTATCCTGCTCTCCGCACAGGCGCTTATGAAAGAATCCAGATTACGAATCAGCAGCTTCTTTATAAGAAAATTCAGGGCGAGCAGACTGTATATATCGCTCTTAACCTTGCAGATTATCAGTATGATTTTAATTTCGACACACATCTCCCTGCTCTTGTTGATGTTATCAGCGGACAGAGTGTTGAAGTCAACAACGGCAATGCCCATATAACTATGCCACCTTTCTCCTCTATGATTATTGTTTCTGATGATATTGTCAATACAGCACCCGAAGCTATTCCTGCTCACGAGGAGAAATCCGAGGAAACTGAGGCAGTTGTAGGCGGTATATATCACCACTACAAGGGCAATGAATACGAGGTAATCGCAATTGCCCGTCATACTGAAAATAACGAGGAGCTTGTAATTTACAAGAGTCTTTCCGACGGTACTGTATGGGCAAGACCTAAGGCTATTTTCTGCGGAAAATCCAGTGACGGCTCTGTGATGAGATTTACTAAAATATAAATTATTTAATCCGCCTGATTTCTCGGGCGGATTTTTTTGAAAATCATGTGATATTTTCCCTTTCAAATTCGTTTTATATACAGAACCGGTTCAAAAGGAGGATGCCCATGACGAATAATGAAATGGAATTGCTGTATGATAAGTACAGCGGCTCTGTGTATCGCCTTGCTTTCAGTTATCTCAAAAATTCTGCCGATGCGGAGGATATTGTTCAGGAAGTCTTTATGAAGCTTTTTTCTGCGGATATGGATTTCCCCGATGAACGCTCCGAAAAGGCGTGGATTATGACGGTAACTGCCAATAAATGCCGTGATACGCTTCGTTCGCTTACTTATAAATATTTTCATCATTCCGTTGCACTTGAAGATGCAGACCTGATATATGAGACACCAGAGGAAAGTGCTGTTTATAATGCCGTCATGGAGCTTCCCCCGAAATATCGCATTGTTATTCATCTGTATTACTATGAGGGATACTCAACGGCAGAAACGGCAAAAATTATCGGTATATCCGAAACGGCAGTGCAGACACGGCTGTACCGTGGAAGAAATCTGCTGAAGAAATCTCTCGGGGAGGATGTGTGCTTATGAATATCAACGACTATAATAAAGTTATTGACCGCCTTTCGCCAAGTGCGGAGTGCAGAAATGAGGTTCTGAATATGAAGAAGAAACAGAAAAATATTAAATTAAACAAAAAGGGAATTGCTGTTATTATAGCTGCTGCTGTTGCTGCCTGCGGCGGTACGGCGGTTTATGCTGCGGAGAGACTCCGTGCTTTTGACAGGGTGAACAAAACGCTTGAAGAAACGATTGTTCTTTCCGACGGCACAGAACTTGAAAAGGATAAATTCGCCGAACTGGACTACAATCAGATTGCACAGACTGCACAGACTTTTACAAAGCCGATAAGCTTTGAGGGTAAGGATATATCAATCACAATTGAAAGCGTATACTGTGACGGATATACGGTAATCTTAGGACTTACGGGAAGTCTTAACAATGGTAATCCTGAGGGTTATGAGTATATTCCGTTCAGACCTGTAATCAAATTAAATGACAAGGTATACAGCGATAATTTCAACATCTACAAAGGTGTTTTAATGGCAAAGGGTAAGCTTTATCTCGATGAGGGAACAGAAAACAGCTTTGCAGGACAGTTTCAGTTCACATTTGACGAAAAGAATAAAATATCAGAAACTACAGACATTATCTTTACTTTAAAAGAATTTATTCCCAACAGCGAAATTTACGGCAGTGTTCACGAGGATATGCCGATGCTTGAAGATGAATTTTCAGCTTGCTTCACCGTTACCCCTGATGAAAGCCTTACACGTAATATCAACCATACATTTACCGACAGCGAAGGCTATTCCGTTACAATTTTTGATATATCTCCTGTGGCAATGCTGGAACAGTGTTTCAATACGAAGGAAGAAATCGCTGAGCGTAACCCTTATATTAAAAATCATAGCGACAGCAAAGTTTTTGCCGTATATACTGACGGAAACGGCAAGGAGCTTGAAGTTATTGGTATGCATCATCCGCTGTACCGTAAGGACGGCAATATAGCTTCTTTCAGACAGCCTCCTACATCGGATATAATCAATATTAAATATTATGACGCATATCATCCTGACGAAAACGGAGAACCTGCCTTTATTCACGAAATGACAATTGACCTTGAAAATCTTACCGTAGTTGAATAATCTGAAATTTTCTGTTCATAATATCATCAAGGGTACAAAAACCCTATCTCATTCCGCTATATGCGGTGAAAGGTGATACTATGAGCAAGAATAAGTCAACTCAGTCTGACTTCAGAAACAAGTCTGACAACAACTACTCCAACTCCAATTACAACCAGCCCGATTTCGGTGATAAGCCCGAAAAGAGCACATCTACAAGTTCAAAGAACTCTGACGACTGCGAATAATTGAATTTACTGCAAAAGCTCCTGTACGGGAGCTTTTTGCTTGTCGAAAACCCTGAATTTTGCTCCGAAATTGCGGGCTGACAAAGACAGTTCCTGCACAAATCCGCTTTTTTGTTAAAATCATCGCACCAAACCTAACGGATAACGGCTAAAAACTTTTTTGTAATAATTGTACAGGCTTGTGAATATACTGTTACAAAGCTTTTGAGGAGGTCTATTATGAATCTGAAAATCAACAGAGAAACTATCCCCACTGAGGAAATTATCTACAACGGCTTACAGGAACAGGGCGTTGAACTTGACTACATCCTGCCTGATTACTGTCCCGATATTTTCCGCCTTATCCGCTGTGAAATTATCCCCACTGTCACTGACTATTCAATTAACGCAAGCAACCTTTCTTATGAACTGTGCTGTGAAATCCGCCTTATCTACTGCGGCGAAAACGGCTCAGAGCTTCAGTGCATCACCCAGAAACAGAACTATACAAAAACTGTTGAGCTTGGGCAGACTCCCGATTCACCCGAAGCTGTTATTTCTCCCCGTACCGACCATATAAACTTCCGTGCTGTCAATAAGCGCCGCCTTGATGTACGTGGAGCTGTCTCCGTGAAAATCTGCGTTACAGCTGAGAAAAAACAGGAAGTAATATGCGACGCTTTCGGCATGAATATCCAGCTGAAAAAATGCCCCATGAAATATATGTCAAAAAAGCTTTCAGCAGATAAGACTATCCAGCTTTCAGAAGAAATGGAAATCTCCCCTGCTCAGCCCCCTGTAATCAGTATTATCCGCTGTGATATGAAAACAAGCAGCATTGAGAAAAAAATAATCTCAGGCAAACTTCTTGCCAAGGGCGATATTGCGCTGAACATCCTCTATGCAGCCGAAAATGCTCCCGAACCCCTTGAACTTACAATTCCTTTCAGCCAGATTATTGATGTGGACGGCATTGACGAAAGCTTCACCTGTTCTGTCACACCTGTGCCCCTCTGCTGCAATATTACCCTCTCAGCTGATAAAAACGGCGAAAACCGTTCACTTAAAATTGAACCTGAAATCAGGCTTATCTGCCGCTGTGTGAAAACGTCCGAAACTATGGTTGTCTGTGACGCTTATTCTACGGTTTATCCCTGCGAAACGGAATTCTCAGAAATACATACCGACCAGCCCCCTGCTGTCTACGCCGAAAGCTTCCGCAATACCGCTAAGCTTGCTGAGGGTGACGCTGTTCCTGCCCGAATCTTCTCAATGTGGTGCAGTCCTAAAAACATCAATACACATCTGGGAAATGACGGAAAATCCGTTGTAATTTCGGGTATGCTCACCTATTCCATGGCGGCGGAGGATAACTCAGGCTGCATTGTTATGCCTGACCGTGATGAAGCCTTCGAGGAGACTATTTCTATCGGAGATAACCTGACAGACAGCTCTGTTTCCGCAGAAATACGTGATATAACCGTTTCGTACAACATCTCAGACCAGGGAATACTCACCGCAAGAGCAGATATTTCAGTAAATATCACCGCAGCTGCGCCAGCTGGCTTCAATGCCCTTACATCTCTTGATGTGGACGATTCCACAAAAAAACAGCGTGACGGCGACTATGCTGTGAAGCTCTATTTCAGCAGCGGAAACGAAAATGTCTGGGATATTGCAAAGCGTTTCAGCACAGAAGCTGACGCTGTTATGGAGGAAAACGACCTTTCCGACCACACTGTTGAAAATGGCAGAATGCTGCTTATCCCCATAAAAGAATAATTAAAAAGGAGCACAATATGGCTAAAGATATTTATTCAAGCATTGCACAGCGCACAGGCGGAGATATTTACATAGGTGTTGTAGGCCCTGTACGCACAGGAAAATCAACTTTTATCAAGCGTTTTATGGAATCCCTCGTCATTCCCAATATAAAAAGCGAATTTATGCGTGAAAGAGCTCTTGATGAGCTCCCCCAGTCTGCCGCCGGAAAGACAATCATGACAACTGAACCTAAATTTATCCCCGAAGAAGCTGTGGAAATCAGCATCGGTGACGGCGCTGTTTTCAACGTCCGCCTTATCGACTGCGTAGGATATATCGTTCCCAGTTCTATCGGATATATTGAAAACGAACAGCCGAGAATGGTTATGACTTCATGGTTTGATGAGGAAATTCCCTTTAATATGGCAGCTGAAATCGGCACTCAGAAGGTTATCACCGACCATTCCACCATAGGACTTGTTGTAACTACTGACGGCTCAATTTCAGATATTCCCCGTGAGGAGTATGAGGAATGTGAAGAACGTGTAATCAATGAACTCCGTGATCTCGGAAAGCCTTTCGTTGTGGTGCTGAATACGGTCAATCCCTCTACTCCCGAAGCTAAGGCTATGGCGGCTAAGCTGTCGGAGAAATATGACACTACGGTTATTCCTGTCAATTGTCTCAGCCTTGACGAGGAGAATATCAAGGAAATTATCAGCGAAATTCTCTACTCATTCCCCGTCCGTGAAATCAATATCCGCATGGCACGCTGGATTAATACTCTCGAAAAGGGTCATTGGCTGAAATCAGAAATTCTCGGCTGCATCCGTGAAGCCGCAAAGGACATCCGCCTTGTCCATGAAGCAAAATATGCCGCTGAAGCTATGGAACAGTGTCCCCATATTATCAGTGCTGTAACTACGGGAATCGACCTTGGCAAGGGAACTGTAACTATTACTGCCGACCTTGACAGCAGCCTTTTCTATAAGATTCTCGGTGAAACTACAGGAATTCAGATTGAAAGTGAAAGCGACCTGATGCCTCTGCTTATGGAGCTGAACGACATCAAGAAAAAATACAGCCGTATTGCTCCTGCACTTGAAGAAGTTGAAGCAACAGGCTACGGAATTGTTATGCCTGAACTGGAGGAGCTTGTTCTGGAAGAACCCCGAATCATAAAACAGGGCGGAAAATACGGCGTAAAACTGAAAGCGTCTGCTCCGTCGATACACATGATGAAGGCAAATATCAACACTGCTGTAGCTCCTATTGTGGGAACTGAAAAGCAGTCTGAGGAACTTGTAATGTATCTTCTTGACGGTTTTGACGATGACCCCACAAAAATCTGGGAGAGCAATATTTTTGGAAAATCCCTTCATGAACTTGTTAATGAGGGACTTCACAGCAAGCTTTACAAGATGCCTGCGGAAGCAAGACTCAAATTGCAGGAAACTCTTGAACGCATTATAAATGACGGCTGCGGCGG
>JAFXAJ010000056.1 GCA_017517145.1 Ruminococcus sp. | reverse complement strand
TTCATAAAGGAGCCTTTTCTATGCAGCTTTTAAAATCAGATTTCTATTACGACTTGCCTGAGGAACTTATCGCACAGACACCAATTGAACCGAGAAATGCCTCACGTATGATGTGCATTGACAGGAGCAGCGGCGATATTTCACATGACCATTTCTATAATTTATGCTCACACCTGAAAAAAGGTGACTTGCTTGTTATGAACGATTCACGTGTTATTCCTGCCCGTCTTTACGGTGAAAAAATCGAAAATAATACATTCATTGAATTTCTCCTCCTTGAACAGAAGGGTGACAAGCTGTGGGAAATAATCTGCCGCCCCGGTAAAAAAGCTAAAGTCGGCACTAAATTTTCTTTCGGAAACGGCAGACTTATCGCTGAAGTTGTTGAAGTCAAGGATGACGGAAACAGAATTGTTAAGTTTGAATGTGAAGGAAATTTTTTCACAGCTCTTGAAGATGTAGGACACATGCCGCTTCCCCCTTACATAACCGAGAAATTACAGGACAAGGAACGCTATCAGACCGTATACTCCAATGAATCCGGTTCAGCAGCTACTCCTACAGCGGGACTTCATTTCACAGAAGAAATGCTTGATGAACTTCGTGCAAAAGGCATAAAAACAGCTTTTGTAACTCTCCATGTCGGACTTGGTACATTCCGTCCTGTCAAAGAGGATAATGTTCTTGACCACAAAATGCACAGCGAGCACTACTATCTCCCGAAAGAAACTGCTGATTTGATTAATCAGACAAAGGCTGAGGGCGGACGAGTTATTGCTGTCGGAACTACTACCTGCCGTACTCTTGAAAGCGTTGCAAGCTTTTTCGGGGACATTTCGGAGCGTGAGGGATATACTGACATTTTCATTTATCCCGGCTACGAATTCAAGTGCATTGACGGACTTATTACAAATTTCCATTTGCCTGAAAGCACCCTTATTATGCTTGTATCAGCATTTACAGGCTACGAAAACACCATGAACGCATATAAAACCGCCGTTGATGAAAAATACAGATTTTTCAGTTTCGGTGATTCTATGTGTATTCTCTGAGGAGGAATCTATGGATATTTCAATCTTTTTAAAAAGCCTTGCAGACTCAGATGCGGCTCCAATAGTTATATGCGATATTGAACACACTATAGTTTATATGAATCCTACAGCCATTTCACACTATGAAAAATGGGGCAGTGAAAGTCTTGTGGGGAAGTCGATTTTCAGCTGTCACAACAGCCATTCAGTTGAAAAAATCAAAAAAGTTGTTGATTGGTTTTCTGAAAATCCGCAGAATAACAGAATTTACACATACCACAATCCTACTGAAAACAAGGATGTATATATGATAGCCTTGCGAAATGAAAACGGTAAATTAATCGGATATTACGAGAAACACGAGTACCGCAATGCCGAAACTGCAAAGCTATATGATTTTTCAAGAAAGGATAACTGATATGCTTGAAACTATTTTTACACTATCTCTTTTCATCATACCAGCTGCATCGCTGGTATGGTTTATAATTTCTCTTATACTGTTTCTCCGTACTCCGAAAGATAACGCAGAACTGCGTAAAAAACGCCGTCTGCCTTTTATACTTTCCTCCATTGCTTTTGGAGTTATTTTATTTGTAGTTATTGCCTTCATGATTCTGATGATGCTTGCTGTAGCTTCTATGTAACAGGAGGTAATATATGAACGATAAATTATTCAGACGTATTCTTTCAGGAATAACAATCACAGGCTGTATTTCGTCAATTATCCTGCTAATATACACAATCTGCCTCTACGATAAATGTTCTATAATTTCATTTATTGCAAACGGGAGGTAACTCATGAAAAAAATATACAAGCAGATTTCTGCAATTGCTGCCGTTGCACTGGGATTCATTGCATTTAACACCGCTGTTTTCAATATTTTTACTAAACCCTGTCTCCCTGACAGAAGCGAGGGTATGCAGGCTAAATCCGTTGAGCTTGACCGTTTTCTGCCCTTTGACGAAAATTCTGAAATTGTCAGTATAAATTCTGATTTCTGTCTTGAAGGTGAGCTGCCTGTTATTGACAGCGCTGCGGCTCTCTACCCTGTCAGCTCTGCCTTTGTAAATGCGGTTTATCCGGAAAATTCTGTAAATTTTAACGGCAGTGACTTTTCCACAGACAGCAAATTGCAGATGAGAAATACCATAAGTGCCTACAAAGCAGTTGTTGACGGAGATGCTGATATTATACTCTGTGCAAAACCATCACAGGAACAGCTGAAATATGCCGAAGATAAGGGCATAGAGCTTGAATTAGTCCCCATTGGCTGTGAAGCCTTTGTTTTTCTCGTCAATAGCAGCAATCCCGTCGATAACCTCTCAACTGATGAAATAAGAGATATCTACAGCGGAAAATATACCAACTGGTCACAGCTGGGCGGTGAAAATATCCCCATAAACCCTGTGACACGCAATGAGGGAAGCGGAAGTCAGACGGCTCTGGAATCGTTTATGGGAGATACTCCCATAAAAAAGAATCCTCTCGGATTCATTGGAAGCGCTATCGGCTTCTCTTTCCGCTACTATGTTGAGGATATTGCTGAGCATGGCAATATTAAAATGCTGTCGCTCAACGGCGTTTATCCCGATAAAAATAATATTGCTGAGGGAAATTACCCGATAGTAAGCAATTTTTATGCCGTATACAGTAAATCCAACACTAATCCCAATATAGAACCGTTTATAAGCTGGATGCTATCCTCTGAAGGACAGGAAATAATCGAAAAAACAGGATATATCCCCTTGACAGACAACGCTTTTTAAGTTACAATAAAGGAGATAGTTTTTCATTTAAAGGAGTATTTATGTATACATTACTTAAAACAGATAACAAAGCCCGCCGTGGACAGGTTGAGACAGTTCATGGTACTTTCCAGACCCCATGCTTCATGAATGTGGGTACTTCCGCTGCTATAAAAGGCGGTATATCCTCTATCGACCTCAAAGGACTCAAAACTCAGGTGGAGCTTTGCAATACCTATCATCTTCACCTCCGTCCCGGTGATAAGGTAGTCAAGGAAATGGGCGGACTTCATAAATTTATGAACTGGGACAAGCCTATCCTTACAGACAGCGGGGGATTTCAGGTATTTTCCCTTGCAAAACTGCGCAAAATAAAAGAGGAAGGCGTTTACTTTGCCTCCCATATTGACGGTCATCGTATATTCATGGGACCTGAGGAGAGTATGCAGATTCAGTCAAATCTCGGTTCAACTATTGCCATGGCTTTCGATGAATGTATCGAAAATCCTTCTACTTACAAGTACACAGCAGATTCCATTGAACGTACTACCCGCTGGCTTTACCGCTGTAAAGAGGAAATGGAACGCCTGAACAGCCTTCCTGACACAATCAATAAAAAACAGATGCTTTTCGGTATAAATCAGGGTTCAACTTATGATGACCTGCGTATAAAGCACATGGAGGACATCGCAAAGCTTGACCTTGACGGCTATGCTATAGGCGGACTTGCTGTAGGTGAATCCACTGATGAAATGTACAGAATTATTGACGTTGTTGAGCCTTTCATGCCTGTAAATAAGCCCCGTTATCTCATGGGCGTGGGTACTCCTTCAAATATTATCGAAGCTGTTGCCCGTGGTATTGATATGTTTGACTGCGTTATGCCCAGCAGAAATGCCCGTCATGCAACTGTTTTCACATGGAAAGGCATTATGCACCTCGGCAACAAGTGCTACGAAACTGATCCCCGTCCTGTTGATGAGGAATGTGACTGCCCTACCTGCCGTAATTTCAGCCGTGCTTATGTCCGCCATCTTTTTAAGGCAAATGAGCAGTTGGCAGGCAGACTTGCTGTACAGCATAATCTCTATTTCTACAACACACTGACGGAAAAAATTCGTGACGCTATTGACGAGGGACGTTTTGAACAGTTCCGTCAGAAATATTCCGTACTTCTCGCAACAAGAATATAAGGTGATATGATGACTACAGCAATTTTTGACCTTGACGGCACTCTTGCCGATACTATTGAGGATTTAGCCGATGCTGTAAATTATGGACTCCGTATTCTCGGATTTCCTGAACATGACATAAACAGCTACAAGAAATTCGTGGGCAACGGCGCTATGAAGCTTTGTTTCCGAGCACTTCCCGATGATAAAAAAGACATGGCAGAAAAGCTGCATTCCCTTTTCATCGAATACTACAGCTGCCATTATCTTGACAAAACCTGTCTGTATAATGGCATCTCAGAAGTTCTGAATGAACTTTCTGAAAAGGGTGTAACCCTTGCTGTTGCTACAAACAAACCGCAGACAGAGGCAAGGGAAATTGTTTCGGCTTTGCTGCCCGATATTGATTTTATCAATATACTCGGAGGATGCAGTGAACGCCCTAAAAAGCCTGATTCTGCTGTAATTGACGAAATTTTATATGGACTTCCCGAAGAAAACACAGTATATATGATTGGCGACAGCAATGTTGATATTCAGACAGCTAAAAACTGCGGAATAATCTCAATCGGCTGTATATGGGGATTCCGTGGCAGGCAGGAGCTTGAATCCGCCGGTGCTGACTTTATTGCAGATTCCCCTGCGGATATTACTAAAATTATTTTGAGGTGACACTATGGTTTACGATTCAGATTCATTTATCAGAAATATTATTGAACATTCTCAGCGCATAACTGCTATAATAGAAGCTACTGATTTCAGCAATCATTCGCTGAATCCAAATATCATTCTTATCCCCTCTCTCTGGAACAACGTCAATGACGCTCTGGTTGTCTGGGCTATGGATACAAAACCAGCCTACGAGGACGAATGCCGCAAAATGGCTGAAATTATTCTGCGCCGTGCAGGTAAGCTCTCCGACGATCCTGAATCCTGCCTTGCATCAATGAAAAGCCTAAGAACTGTATACACATCGGATTTTCCCGAAATGGAATTCAACCAGAAGGACTGTATGGTTTTCCTCAATGCTTATGACAACTTCATGTATATTTTCTATACTTCATGCCCAAGGGTTCAGCGCACCCTTGACCACTTAGGCTGCGATTACAAGGATATTTGCTCAATGCGTGAAAATTTCCTGAAAAATATTTCAGGCGGTTCTCCTGAACCCGCTGAGCCCATTGCTGAAAAAAATGCAGCTGAAAATACAGTTTCTCCCTCTGAGGACAATATAACGGAGCTTCTCCGCTGTATCCTTGCAGAAACGATTAAAACAAATGAAATGCTGACAGAATTATTAAACAGAAAGGAGTAACATCATGGCAGGAAAAAAGACAGAAAATAAAAATTCCCCGAAGCTTTACACATACGAACAGCTTCAAAAAGTTGAGGACCATATCGAAAAATATTATGGCACTATCGAAAATTACTTTCAGGAAACCGAAACCGATGACATAAGACTCAATATCTATGTAATTCCTCCTAATCTGAAAAAACGCTGCTGGACTCTTGTTACAGGCGGTATGGGAGCTTTTGAAATGAATGTTCCCGAATCAATCCGTGAAAAAAAATTAAGCCGCTGTGAGTTTGTTATTTCACTTCCTCCAAACTGGAATATTCACGGAGATGAACTTGAAGATTGCTGGCCGCTGCATCTTCTTAAACTCCTTTCAAGACTTCCGATTAAGGAAAACAACTGGCTGGGCTGGGGACATTCTGTGGATTATGGCACAAATTTTGCTCCAAATACACAGTTTAGCTCAATTTTTCTCATTTCTCCCTTTGATGAAACTGAACCTTGTATATGCAAGCTGCCCGATGATGATGAAGTGAATTTCTATCAGATTATCCCACTGTATCCCAGCGAACTTGAATTCAAAAACAAAAACGGCACATCTGCTCTGCTTGACCAATTCGGCAGTGATTTCAGCCGTGTGATTGACATTGAACGTCCTGCTGTTGTTGAAGAAGATTTTATGAATGTGATTGATACTGTAGAATCCCATTCACGTAAAATTGCGGAAAAATCACTTGATGTTCCTTCAATTTGCGGTGCAAATCACATTGCCGCTTATCTTCGCTGGATTATTGAACATAATATGCTGTCGGAAGATTTCGTAGAATTCTTTGAGGAAGAAATTCAGGCTATCCGTGACGGAAAATTGGATATTCGTAAATTTATTATCAATTCACTCAGTGGCGAACTTCTTCTTGATATGCTTAACGATGAAGGCAGTAAATTCACACAGTATTACTATAATTTCTACTGTGATGACGAAGATCCCTGTTTTCCCGAAGATGTTGACAACGTTGCTATGGACTATTTCGGTGAAGAAAAATACAACTGCAGGGAATTCGGTGATGAAGCATATCTTTTTGTACCATATAACGAGGATTATTATAAGGCTATGTGCGGATATATTGACAAAAACTATGATGAATTCAAGAAATATACTTTAAACATTGAACAATAAAAAGGAGACAGCATCAGCTGTCTCCTTTTTGGCTATTTTATTGGAAGTGAGTCTACAAGCTTTGCATCATACTGCTGAATAGCAAGTGCATCCGCAGCAGAGATTCCTTCATTTCCGTCAACATCAGCATTTGCCTTTCCCTGTTCAGTAAGGGAGAACTCATCAGCATTTCCGATTGACTGGAGAATTGCTGTAGCGTCAGCAATTGTTACCTTTCCGTCACAGTTAGCATCACCAGCAAGAACTGCTGTGCTGCTGCCGCCGGGCTCTGAAGGTGTGGAAGGCTCATCTGTAACTACAGGAGGTACAGTCTGTGTGGTAGTTGTTGTTGTAGCAACAGGCTTAGGAGCAGTTGTAGTTGTTACAACAGGATTTGCAGGAGGTGTTACAGGCGAAGCATTTCCGTCAGCTGATGTGCCGTCAGGCTCTTCTCCGTAGTAAAGTTCACCGTTAATATACACAGGTACATACTTTGTCACGATTCCTCTTACAGAACCGTCAGGACCTGTGGATGAGCTTCCGCCGAGTATTTCCTTATTTGAGGGGTCATTTTCAGCATCCCAGCCGCTTGCATAGTCAGGCATAACGAGAGCAAGGAGAATTTCACACTGCTGCATACCCTCTGAGATAGGAAGAACAGCACGGCCGTCAGGGAGATTAATTTCAACGTAATAAATGTTTCCGTCATACTTTATAGGCTTGGAAATTTCAGCGCTCTTTACGCCGTTTGAAGCATACATAGCAGACTGGTCACGGTCACAGCGGATTACAACATTTTCAGGGTTATATCCTGCATTTATAACTTCACTGAGATCCATGTAGTATCTTATAGAAATATTATCCTGAACTCTTGCAGGCCATGCGGAGTGATTTGTAATTTTGAAGCTGATTGTCATACCGCTTGCATCAGCGCCCTTTGAGAGACATTCAACGTAGAATTCAGGACCGTCATGTGCCTCGGGCTGAGGGAATGAAGGATCTGATTTTCCACCGTACTTGTCAATCATCTTACAGAGAATTGCTGTAAATCCTGCGTTATAGTCGGTAGCAACCTCGTTGTTGATATAATTTCCACGGTCATCTTCATAACTTCCGTCCTCATTAGGACCGCCTACGAGAGCACCATAGAGTGTATGTCTGTTTGTATCTGGAATAGCAAGGTCATTTTTCCATGAGCCATGTGCTGTTCTGTGATGAGCATTTTTAGGGGAATTTTCACCGAAGCCTACAACATAGCTGCGGTTATCGGGATTTTCTCCGAGAACAAAATTAATCTGATCCTCGTAGAAATCAACATAATCAGCAGTATCCTTATCAGCAAGGATTGTATCGCAGGCAACAGCAGCAATAAATGCAGCTGTCTGGGCATATCTTGCACATCCCCATGTGGTGAGCCAGCGCATACCGCCGTCAAGTTCTTTGACATTGTAAGTCCAGTTCTTTACGTGCTTTTCAACACGGCTGATATAGAAATCATCCTTTGTATTAATTGCATAAAGGAGAAGTCCGCCCTGAAGTGTATCGTCCCAACAGTGTCCCCAACCGAAAGCAAGCTCGTCAGTACCAAGCTCCTTGCCAAGATTAGGTATATAGCTTTCTGCCTTGTCGAGATATGCCTTATCACCGGTAGCAACATAGAGCCAGTTAGCAGCATAGAAAAGTTCATCATAGAAATGGCTTGAACGATAGAAGCCTGAAGCGTCACTATCGTTGTATACAGCGTCACTCTTTGAAGCGTCAGCAAGTTTGAATATGCTTTCAGCATGAGCGAGATAGTCTGTTCTCTTTGAATCATCAATTCTGCCGTCAAGAGCACAATATCCGGCAGCAAGAGCAGCAGCCATTTCACCGAAAACAGCGGAACATCCATCTGAACTTTTCAGAATAGCACGGGCAGCTGTATAAGAAGAACCGCTGTCAGCCATAGCGTATTCGTAAAGCTCAACAGGTCCCCACCATGTATGGTCAATTGTACCGTTACCCACCTGATATACGACTTCATCGCCTAAATCACAGGCAGCAAGATAGTCCATAACAAACTCAAGGTTGTTGACATAGTTTGTCATTTCTCCGCAGCTCTCAACGCCATCGGGATACTGATAAAGTCCCCATGCAAGAACGCTTGCGGAATAAGCCATAGGCAGGTTGAATTTTACGTGGTCACCTGCATCGTACCAGCCGCCCTTGATTTCATCAATCATTGTTGAATCTTCACGCCATTCAACTCTGTTCCATTCGGGAAGGGGGCCTGCCTGCTGACACTCATAGAAAAACAGTGATTTCTGGAGAGCTTCAGCGTAGTTGGGATTGTCAGCAGCAGTTGCAGTGGGAAGCAATGAACTTCCGACAGATGCAGCAAGCATTGCAGCTGATAAAGCTCCTGAAATAAATTTTTTGAACATAGTAAAACTCCTCTCATATTTTTTGGTAAAACCCTAAGTTTACTATAGTTATATTTTAACACATTATTAACTCAACGTCAAGTCATATTCTGCGTTATGTCCAACGTTTTTTTCATGTTTATATGTTCGCAGTATTCATCGTAAAAAATTTCACCATACGGACCATAGCCGAGACTTTTATAAAAATCAGAAGCTCTCACCTGTGCCCCAAGGGTAATAAAATCAGCACCAAATTCCGCAGCTGTTTTTTCAAGGGAAAGCATCAGAAAACGTCCGACACCAAATTTCCTGTAATCTTTAAGCACTGCCACACGACTGATATGGGGCGTGTTTTTCTCATCAAAGAAAAATCGTCCTGGGGCGGATGGTTGCGACCAGCTTCCCATTACCGTGTCATTGCGAGGAG